>NZ_CATKQD010000023.1:0-20418 GCF_949768175.1 Pseudomonas sp. IT-P74
GCATATCAAGACAGGTGGGGGCAGCTGTAACTGACGAGGAATTCTCTGTCAAGTCAGTTGGATGGAACAACACGCCACAAGGGCAAGTACCATGCCTTCTCAGAAATGCCGAAGACTTACTGCTTGGTCAGGACACTTATGCATACAGCGAGTATGAAAGAAATGATAGTAAATTCAGGGAGGTTTTACATGGGAAATTTGACAAGCTAAGAAAATCACCCCTATTGGAAGGTCGCAATTTATCTTTTTGCTTTAAAGACATGCAAAATGAAATAGACGGTGAAAAAAACCAAGTTCACACACGCTCACTACACGCGGAAGAGAATGCATTCCTTCAGATTTCAAAACATGGCGGAATGAAGCTTAGGAACGGGATACTATTTACTACAGCCAGCCCATGCGAACTCTGCTCCAAGAAAGCCTACCAACTTGGAATCAGCAAAATTGTATTCATTGATCCATACCCTGGAATTGCCACCCGACATACCCTATTAGTAGGGGACAACAGTCCAGAATTACAACTTTACAGGGGCGCAGTTGGCAGAGCATACCACCAGCTTTACCAGCCAATAATGCCCTACAAGGATGAGCTTGAAACGCTGCTGTCAATTCCCGGCAACGCAAACAAAAAAGCTATTCGGACAAAGATGCTAGAAAAAGAAAACCTAGAATTACGAGAGGAGCTTGAGCGACTAAAAATCCAACTAGATAGCCTTAGTAAATAAAAATAATCCCCATATAACCATGAGTGAGGTGGGGAAAACGAGCCGGTAAAGAGCGGTAAAGACCGAAAGGGGACGGATTTATTAATAGGGCAGGCAGTCCGCTTTTGGCCGAATAGCTGCCTGTCATCATGGCAGCCTTTGGACTAATCAGCGCCAGGCGCTCGGCGTTGGAGTCTGTCCTGGCAGCGCTTCACCGCGCTTTTACTATACGGCTCGCGCGGTGCCCGACAGACGTAGATCTAGAAGCTTGTTGATATCTCTATATTGTGAATTCCAATATATTCAATGAGCTTGCGGTAAGACTTCAGGAGGGTAGCCCTGTTGGACCAGTTATTTTCCTCATCCCGCACTTTCGGATTAATAAAGGTTCCATTGCGATTGATGAGGTGTTCGCTATTTTCCAAGCATAATTTGGTATGATCCCAATCATCTTCAAATACTGCGTTGAAGGAGGATAGAAAATCAGATATTAATTGATTTAGTTCTGTATGTGTTTTAAATCCACCAGATTTTTGGATCGCTAGCGCTCGTGATAAATTCAATATTTCTTCGAGCACTTCACGCTCGGTGCGAACATCGGATTTGTTTTCACTGGCTGATGATTCCTGCTTGAATATCTCTCTAACCTGCTCTTCTAGTGCGGGCCAGAATGTTTCAAATACGGTATGCAGAACTGTCTCTTCTAGTTTGTTTTCCTTGTTTGCCTTATTGAGATCAGAAACAAGCCGCTTAAAGTCTGATTTGTTGAAGAGTGTGGTCTGAAACTGCGTCAAGGGACCATTGATGTCAGAATTATCGAGCCCAATCAAAATAGGGCATACCAATGACTGTTCAACCTTCTTTGAAATCGCTCCCGCTTCAAACATAAGCCATTGGCTGAATAAATTCTCTCTGGTTACGCAAAAAATCCCAGCCATAGAATCGTCTAGCTCCCTAGCTATGTCCGATGACCACCGCGTACCTTTTTCAATGTCGCTCGGTGTGAAATATGGCTTTACCGTTTGCAACACTGTCGGTAGCCAATTCCTAATGGCTTCTGCTACTTTTTTACTCGTGTCACCCGACCAACTTATAAATACTTTCATAGCGACTCATCTTCGAAGTAAAAAATCTAAAAATAGTTGTAATAGCAACATGTGAAAACTCACGGCTGCTCAGCCGAGCTGGATTTTGCGTGGAAACGGGACTTTCAGTCCAGCACTTGGCTCCAATCGCGATTAAAAACGTTTGCAAAGCTTTGGCCGGAAGCCGCCGGAGGCACAAAACTGTGCCGAGGTGGCGCGCTACAATCGCCGCGTGAGCAATGCAAGTTTGTCCTTTACTGGCCGACGAGCCGAGAAGCTGATTCTAACCGCGGCTTTTTTGGCCGATTTCTGTCAGTCGCGATGGGCAGCAACTAGCCGATTGCTGCCTGCTATGAAAGTCCCAAAAAGATTCATAACTGCCAGTCATTTGCGTTTGCAGAGCCAGAGGCGATTCTAGGCCTGCCGTAGTCGCATAATTGCGTCTGTAATCGCTTTTGAATTTGTGTCCAGGGTTTCCATGGCCGCGACCGCGTTATCTGCAACACTCTCTACGCCATTCTCTGAAAGCCACTTAGTGATCTCTTCTATCGCCGCATCCAAGGCATGTTGGTTGTGCAGGAGCAATGTCAAAGCGTCAGCAGCGGCGATCTTGCAGTCGGAGTTATCTAGCATGGCGGTCGTCCTTGATGAGTGGTGCGGAAAGCCTAGTGTCCGCGGCCCAGAACAGCATCCTGACCCATCGCCCTACGTGAGGGGGATCAAAGCTTCTTGGCTGCCATCATGATCTTGTAATTGTGCTTCCATTCTTTTTCGATCATGAGGTTTTCAAAACCGCCGGTACGGAATAGGTCGAGTGATGCGTCATCCAGGCAGGCGGGCCAGTTTTCGAAGGTTACCTGTTTTGCCTCACCCTCTGTCCAGATATCGACCAGTACGATGGCGTACCGGTGTTCAATTTTCAACTTGCCTAATCCTAGCTCCAGTGTGGCGTGATGGGCCTGATATGACATCCGCTGGATATCATGTATGGTTTCAGCGATTTTTTTGTTGAGGTTGGAAAATCTCTTGGCTTCAATTAGAAAGCAGCTTTTCGTGGTGGGGTCAAAAACGATTGCATCAAGGTGCAGTTTTTCCTCGGAGCACAATGGAGCCTCAAACCACGCAAATGCGTCCTTGCCTAATACGTTCTCCAATGCCCTTACGAAATTATTGGTCAGGTTTCTCTCGGTGAAACCGGTGCTTTTATGCGCAGGGTAATAGTTGTTCAGGATTTGGCGATATTTGCACATGGTTTGATCGAATGCCGCCATCAGCGAATTTTCAATTTCGCGAATCATATTTTTTCTACTCAACGCATTGTGGGATTGCTGCAAAGCAAGTCTGAGAGCGGAATCATCATGCGTCCGCCGCTCGATTCCCATGATGCACCTCTGACTGCTAGGAAAGGAGTACTTGATGTTCATTGGTCCGGAGCAGTACCCAAAGGCTCTTCGCGCGATGGTCGCCCAAGAAGCTTCGTTGGATGTGGCTGTAGCATTCTGGGGCGATGGCGCAGATGCAACCATCCATCCTGACGACGGAAAGCCGTTGAGAGTCATTTGCAATCTCAGAAGCGGGGGGACGAACCCTTCGGTGATCAAACTGCTAGTTGATCGAGCAAAGGCAATGGCTCATGTCCAGATCCGCCAGTGCGACCGGCTACACGCGAAACTGGTGGTAGGACCCACCTCGGCAATCATCGGCTCAGCAAACGTATCCGCGAATGGGTTGGGATTTGAAGGGGTTGAAGTTGCGCACTGGCTCGAAGCGGCAATTCAAACCGTCGACAGAGATGAAGTCGAGTCAGCACAGGAGTGGTTTAATCGGCTGTGGTTGTCGACCGACAGCAGGCCAATCACAGACCAAGACCTAGCCGACGCAACCGAGGCTTATGAGAAGAATCGGGATGGCCGCCCTGATTACAGCCGGAAGGGGCCGTTCGCTTTCGACAACTATTCAGTGGCCGATCTAGAAGGTCGGAACGCCTACGCCCTTCTATACACTTCAAGACCTGGACCTGAGGCCGAAGCCCGGGCCAAGCAGCACGAAGACGAAGAGCTCATTGAGCATGGAAGCAACGGGCAGGGCGGTGAGGGCGTAGAGCGCTGGTCGTTTGAGACTTGGCCAGACTCTCTCGATACTACAGAGAAGAATGAATACCTCTGCATTATCTGGAACGAGAACGGTGGGGTCGCCGTTGACGGTGCATGTCGTATGACAGGTACAAAACTAAATTTCATTTATGAGGACAGCAATAAGGATGGTTGGGTGGATCTCGCCAAACCATTAACTACGCTGCTTGGTCGGCGGCTTCTCCAGGTGGATCGTCAGCGGATCGCGAAGTCAGTGAGGCCAAAGATCGAAGCGATTTGGAACGCTGCTGATGAACTTGATCCCGATGCCAGGCGCATCCACCTTTCCGAGCTTAGACGAATCCTTCAAGCGCCATAAACATTCGTTAAGCGGCGAGGCGGGCGGAGGCTGGATCCGATCATCGCCTTGCTTATTTAGGCAGGCAACGTCCTCCATGACTCCATTGAGGTCTCGCTGCATCTGGCCGATGGCTGCCCTCAGCGAGAGGCTACTTTTGGCCGTTTTCTGACCTTCGTCTAGCGGTTGAACTGCCAGGGTTTTCCTAAGCGATGAGTGAGTAATTGCATGGTCAGCAAATAGTAATAGCGCGTCGATTCAGTGTGCTGGTTTAGGTGGTGATTCAAAAACCACGCAAGGTGTTTTCTCTGCCAAGTCCATGGATTGTCGCGTTGCCAGCGCTCATCGATTGCTGTTTGGATAGCCTTCGCCTGACGCAGGTGGCGTTGACGCGTGGTATACGACCCGGTCAGGACGCTCACCAGGAACAGATCCATATCGAATGCCGTGCTCACGCTCGACCACCAATGTAAGCGGCCACCACGACGATACGGTTGTGCCCCAGCTCATAGCTGATTTGTACTCGGGCTTCCTGATCGAGACGTCGGTCGAGTTGATAGCAATGGCCACCGTTGATGGGGGCGGGATGGTGGGTGATTTGCTCATAGCGTTCGCACGCATAGGCTGCCCGCAATTCGTGGAAGCCTTTGAGGTTGTACTGATGGAGGATGTCCCGTGCAAGACGGACGATTCCCCGTTGGAAATCGAGGTAGGTTTCGTTCGGTGCAAGTAGGTTGCGGCTACCGTCGGGTGAGACCTGTTCGGCGAATCTCAGCGCCTCGCGAATATGATCATCCGCCCTGATCCAGCGAGGTGCCGAGGCACCTGAGCGGCCCCCCTTGGTGCCATCCTGGATGTTGATCTTGCCGTATTGTTCGGCCTCACGTTTTAAGCGCGGAAGGTCGGCCAAAATGGCCTCACGTAAGCGCATGCCGGTGGCTCGCGCTAATTGAGCGATGGCCGCGGCACGCGGCTGCTGGTGTGCGCAAAGCACCTCTACGACCCTCTTCACATGTTCGCGGTCTTGGCCTTGCGGCACCGAACGACGAACACTGGTGCGCCGCATTCCTAGCGCCTTGCTCGGACTCGGTACTTTCACATACTGATCACCGCGAAGCGCTGCCAGGGTTCGATTGACGCTGGACAATCGGTTTTGCGCAGTGGCGATGGCGAGATCGCTGCGCTCAACCAGGTGACGCAGATGCTCCGCGTAATCCAGCAAGGTCTGCCGATCAATCTGCCGTGCGTCATTAATTCCCGGGCCATCCTCCGACCGACACCAGCGTACAAACGCCAGCCAACGATCACTGTGTGCTTTGACCGTCCCGTAATGCCCGCCGCCAAACAGATCACGTAGTGCCTGTGGCCCGGCATAACTCAGTTGCCGGCCATAGCCAAAATTGCGCCCGTCACGTTTACCTACTAGTAGTGCCACTTTCGAACTCCTCTCGAAGCTAAAACTTTTAAAACTTTCCCCACGTCATCCCGCCACGAATGTTGAGTGTTATCAGGGATCAAGGCCCCTGCGACCTGTGAGGGTTGTCCACTGACGCGGGACTGGCGGCTCTTTACGACCGGGAGCTTGGGCACCTCATGACCTGGCCTCCTGAACACTTCAGATGAAGTGGGCGGGTGGAGGCTGCGCTGGCTGACGAGACCTGCGCCGCGAGATCCTGAGTCGGGTGAAGGCAGTGAAGCGATGACCGGGGCATGCCTGACTGTCAGTCAGGTGCAGTCCATCCCGTGGGCTGCGGCACCATCATCTGCATCGCTGTGGTTGGTGACTTCGGTGTTTGTCACGCCGATTGTCACGAGGGGGAATGCCGCAAAGCTTTGTACGAGTTGGGCTGCAGCAGTGGTACGAGCGCCCGTCTCTTTCCGGGAGAAAGAGACGGGCGCAGGTTGGCGCAGTGAAATGACCAAGCGGAAAGGTTGCTGCAGGGCAGCTGGGTAGGGGGATGTATTTGCCGCAATGGCAATGATCTGAAGTAGGCATCCATCACTCGGTGAGTGACCGTGCGAGCCACCGGACGCTAATCGCACTTTGGGAGAACCACCACGGTGTGGCGTAGCCTTAAAGGTTCTGGCTACCTGGGTTGCTGTCAACGACAGCACTTGCCCGATCTTTTCTACGCCTGTGGATAATTTGGGTCAAGGCTCGAATTTTCAGGAGTTCTGCGGCTGTGGATGAAATTATCCACCGGTGGAAATCAGTGGTTTTCCACAGACAGTTGCGTGGGGCTTTAGATTTTTTAAGTGAGGTCCATCCAAGCAGGGCGGCTTTGCAGCCCCGCTTGGATGGACCCGCGTGGAAGGGCGGACTGCGGTGATCTCATTGGCTTACCCACGTTTGGATGCGCCACGGCTATTTTGTAGGGCGGTGATGTTGTTGCCGACTGGGTGAGCGAATTCGTGAGGCGTTACATGGCCGCTGCGATTGGCATCAATGTAGTTGCTCCACCACGCCATGATCAGCCGGCGCTGCTCCAGAAATTCAGCTTTGTGGATATACGCGGCGCGCACACGGTTGCGTTCCTTGTGGCTCATTTGTCTTTCGATGGCTGCGTCGGTCCATAATCCGGACTCAAGCAGGGCGCTACAGGCCATGGTCCTGAAGCCGTGGCCGCACACGTCCTTGCTGGTGTCATAGCCGACGTTGCGGAGCATGGTGTTCACCGTGTTCTCGGACATGGGCTTCCAGTACTTGTGGTCGCCCGGTAGCACCAACTCTGAAAAGCGACTGAGGCTGCGCAGGCGCTCCAGTATTTCGATGACCTGCGGCGATAGCGGAACCATTTGAATGTCGCCGTTCATCTTGGTCCCGCGTGTGGAGTTGCGTACCCCTTCAATCGGTGCGCGCGTATCGGGGATTTCCCACATGGCGCGTTGGAAGTCGAACTCACTCCATCGAGCGAAGCGCAACTCGCTGGAGCGGACGAACACATGCAGAGTCAGCAGCACAGCAAGGCGCGTCAGCTCGCGGCCGTTGTAGTTGTCGATACGGTGTAGCAGTTCGGGTAGGCGGTTGAGGGATAGGGCGGGGCGATGGACTGTGCGCGGCGCGTGAATCGAGCCTGCCAGATCCAGTGCAGGATTCATGGTGATCTGCCGAGCCCTTTTGGCCCCGCGCATGATGGTGGATAGGTAGTTCTGTACCCTTAACGCCACATCCATGGTGCCGCGTTCCTTGATGTGCTGGGTGATCTCTAGCAGGTCGTGGGTATCGAGTTCAGCGATCGGTCGTTGGCCGATGTGCGGGAAGACGTGGGTGCGCAGTCGGCTCATTACTGTTTTTGCATGGCCTTCGGTCCAGCGGCGGGACATATCGGCGTGCCACTCCATGGCAACGGTTTCGAAAAGCAGTGCCGCCCGCTGGGCTACGATCTTGGCCTTCTTCTTTTCTTCCATTGGGTCGAGGTTGTCGAGCAGCAACGCCTTGGCTTCGTCTCGCTTACGTCGTGCGACGGAAAGGGTAACGATGGGGTAATTGCCGATGATGAGCGTACCTTCCTTGCCGTTGGGCTTGGTGTACTTCAAACGCCAGGTCTTCACGCCATTGGGTTTGACGAAAAGGTACATGCCGCCACCGTCGAACAGTTTGTAGGCGCGCTCGCGGGTTTTGGCCGTGCGGCATTGCAGGTCGCTGAGAGGGATCGCTAGACGTGGCATAGGGGTACGCGCTCCTGACCGGAAAATCGCAGTACCCCTAACATACCCTCGGGGAAGGGGGATTTTGTTGGATCCCGACAGAGGGTCCTGGAACGAAAAAACCCGCCAAAGGGCGGGTTTTCGGGGCTTCCAGAGCATTCAGTGGAATGCAATGGAGCCTAATGTGGTGCCGGCACCAGGAATCGAACCCGGGACCTACTGATTACAAGTCAGTTGCTCTACCATCTGAGCTATACCGGCGTGTCAGGGCGACGATTATAGCGATTGGCTGGCTTCTGTAAACCCCTGAATTCTGACTATTTTTGCGCGGGCTTCAGGTCAGGCGCGCAGCAGGGTTTTCTTGAGTTTCTGGATGGCTTGCCAGGTTCGGCTGTTTTGCATCGCGCGCAGCTGTGCTTCGGCCTGTTCGGCGCGTTGCAGGGCGGCGGCGAGTTGGTTTTCGGCGTCGCTGAGGGGGTGGCTGAAGTTGTGGCCTTTGCAGAACTGGAACTCGTCCAGGTTGCACGGCGGGATGTCGAAGGCGGGTTTGAGGTTCAGGTGTTCTTCGGCGAGGTAGTAGGTGTTGATGCCATCGAACAGGATGGATTGGTAGCCGGCGTCGGTGACGAGGCTTTCCCAGGTCTGGTCGCGGGCCCAGGGGGTTTCGATGAGGATCACGCAGGGCCGCCATTGGCTGAAGTCCATGCCGCGCAGGACGGTTTCTTCGTGGCCTTCGACATCGATTTTCAGGAAGTGAATGGCGCGGCCCTGGGCGTGTTCTTCGCAGATGGAGGTCAGGGTGCGGGACTGGATCGTTTGGCTGCGCACGTCCATGCCGGCGTCTATGTGCATTTGGGCCATGGCCGGGTCGAGGGTCGAGAGGCCGGTGCCGGCGATGCCGTAGAAGGTCAGGTCGTCAGCGCTTTCCCCGGCCGCGCATTGCAGGTTGGTGTCTTTGGGGCGTTGCTGGCACAAGGCTTCATAGTAGTTGGGCATCGGTTCGACGTTGATGCCGGTCCAGCCGTTGTCGTAGAACGCCTTGGTGACCGAATCATGGGTGGGATGGTTTGCCCCGACGTCGATGTAGAAGCCGTTCTCGACGGTTTTGAGGGCGCGCCACAGGCGTATGTCTTCGAAATTCTGTGCGTAGGAAATGAACGTCACTGGCGCATCCTGTCGGAGAAATGTTCTTGTTTGTGGCCGCGCTGCCGGCGCCCTTGCGTGTGTGTATATCAAGAGTAATGAAAGGGTGCAATTTCCCCTGTCTGCGATCCGGGATTAGGCATTTATGTCGTTTTGATTAAATGCTTATGCACAATGCCGTTGGCAACGCACTGGGTTTAGGCCGAATTTGTGGATCTGTTCTCATTTGTCCGCAAATACCTGTTTTTTCGATTTTTTATGCGGGTGTATAAAAAATGAACAGTATGGATTTTGCCCTGAAACCGGCGTGGATATTGGATCCACGATAATTCCATCAACAGAGTTATCCACAGGTCGGGTGTGTTTAAGCGCGTTCGGCCAGGAGCAGGAAATTGCGCGGCGTGAGCGGGGTTTCGCAGAAGGTGCCGACGCGGACGCTGTAGCCCTGCTCGGCGAGGAAAAGTGCCCGGTCAAGAACTAGCCAAAGTTCTAGCGGGCGTCGGAAAAGTCCGCGTAGTAGTTCAAGGTTGCGCACTTCGGCCAGTCGCTGCCAGCCGGCGGCTTCGAGGGCTCGCCAATCTTGCGGGCCGATTGTGGATAACTCTTTGAGTGCGGCCAGGTGTTGGCAGTAATCGGCGAAGGGTTTGTCCAGCCAGGCGCTGGGCAGGGAAGGGGTTGGCAGGTACTCGTTGATGCCGCGCAGTTGCCGTTGCAGCAAGTCGAAGCCCAGGCGCCGGGCCATGGAGGTGTCGCGTTGACGTCGCACGCGGGCGCCGGCAGTAACGGTTTCACTCATGGGCAATGCGAGGTCGTCGAGGGAAAGCTGTAAGTCGGAGCCTTTGGCCGCCGAGGAAATCGGCGAGTATTGGGCAAGACTGATCCGGTTGTAGCAGCACGGCGCAATGGCGAGTTGCTTACAGCCTGTGGCGCTGGCGAGTTGAATCAGCCGCACATGCAGATCACCGCAGGCGTGAAGCGCGACAGGTGTGTGATGCGCGCTCAATGAACTAGCTGCGCCTGCCGCGAGCACATCCTGTTCGATATGCAGCGCATGCAGGTGATGGCGCTGGCTGAGCGCCTGGCCGCTGGATACCAGTGCCGGGTCGTATTCCAGGCATGTCAGTTGTTGGCCTGGTTGCAACAGGCGGCGGCCCAAATGCCCTTTGCCTGAGCACCAGTCCAGCCAATGCTGCGGAGCCTCGGAAAACTGCAATCGGCTGGCGAACGCTTCGATCTGCTGCCATTTACGCCCCGGTACATCGACGTTCAGTCGATGGCCGGCCGCTTCGAGCGTGTGTGCGGGCAATTCATCCACGGCACTCAACGCCACGGACATTGTTGCCAAGGAAGCAAAGGGTTCCGGTGCATTCAGGAGGGCGGGTTGGTTGTGAGTGTTTTCCGCGTCTTCCAGCGTTCGCTCACGTAGCCATGCGGCCAGCTCCGGGTAGGACACTTCCCAGGGTAGCTGTAGGTGAGTGAACGGCCGGGGTTTCCACAGTGCTTGATGCGCTGTCAGAAAAGCATCCAGCGCGGTGAAACGGGCGAGCAGGGCCTCGCCCGTCAACACGCAATCCTCAACGCCCTTGGCAGGCATCGACGCGCAACCAGCGCTCCAGCAGCTTGAAACCGCGCACCAGCACGTAAGCCATTACCAGGTAGAACATGCCCGCGGCGAAGAAGATCTCCACTGGCAGGTAGGTCCGGGCAATGATGGTGCGGGCCATGCCGGTCAGTTCCAGCAGGGTCACGGTGCTGGCCAGGGCGCTGGCCTTGAGCATCAGGATCACTTCGTTGCTGTAGGCCGGCAGGCCGATGCGCGCGGCGCGCGGCAGGATGATGTAGAACAGGGCTTTGGGTCTGGACATGCCCAGCGCCCGTGCCGCCTCGATCTCGCCCGGTGGAATCGCCTGAATGGCGCCCCGCAGGATTTCCGCAATGTAGGCCGCGGTGTGCAGGGTCATGGTCGCCGTGGCGCACCAGAACGGATCGCGCAGGTACGGCCACATCGAACTGTTACGAACCGCGTCGAACTGCGCCAGGCCGTAGTAGACCAGGAACAGTTGAACCAGCAACGGCGTACCACGGAAAAAGAAGATGTAGCCGTAGGGAAATGCCCGTACCCACCACAGGCGCGACGAGCGGGCGATGCCCAGTGGAATGGCCAGCAGCAAACCGGCGATCACGGCGATGGCCACCAGTTCCAGGGTCAGGGTTGCGCCCTGGGCCAGTTTCGGCAGCCACTTGATGATGACTTCCCAGTTCATTGGGTGCTCCTCGCGAAGCCGCGAGCGGCGCGTTTTTCCAGGAAATGCATGCCGGTCATCGCCAGTACCGTCAGGCTCAGGTACATGAACGCGGCCACCATATAGAAGGTGAACGGTTGCTTGGAGACGGTCACGCCGATTTGCGCATGACGCATGATTTCTTCCAGGCCGATCACCGACACCAGCGCGGTGTCTTTCATCAGGATCATGAACAGGTTGCCAAGGCCGGGCAGGGCGATGCGCCACATCTGCGGCATGATCAGCTTGGTGAAAATCCGCCATTTCGACAGGCCCAGGGCCACGCCGGCTTCGCGATGGCCTTTGGGGATGGCGAGGATCGCGCCGCGAAACACTTCCGTGGCGTAGGCGCCGAAACACAGGCCCAGCGCAATCACACCGGCGGCGAAGGCGTTGAGTTCAAGGTCGGGGTTGCCGAAGAACTCGCCCAGGGCGCGCATCAGGTTGACCGTGCCGAAGTAGATCAACAACACCCAGAGCAATTCCGGGATGCCGCGAACCAGGGTCGAATAAGTACCGCCAAGCCATTGCAGCGGCTTGTACGGGGAAGTCTTGGCCAAGGCGCCGAGCAGACCGAGCACCAGCCCCAGGCACAGGGCCGAGAGTGCCAGTTTCACAGTCATCAGCGCGCCAGCGGCGAGCGCCGGGCCGAATCCGTAGAGGTCGATAATCATGGATTTCTTTTCAAATCGCGGCAGGCAAGGCCGAGAACCGGCGCCATCAGGCGCCGGTCAGGCAGGTCAGTATCAATAGATGCTGAACGGGAAGTACTTGTCGTTGATCTTTTTATAGGTGCCGTCAGCGACGATTTCTTTCAGGGCGGTGTTCAGCTTCACGCGGATCGGGTCGTTCTTGCGAACGGCGATACCGATCTTGTCGCTTTCTTCCACCGGGTCGCCCTTAAAGTCGTACGCACGGCCGGCATCGCTTTTCAGCCACTCGTAGTTGACGTACTTGTCGGCCAGGATGCCATCCAGGCGACCCGAAATCAGGTCCAGGTAAGCGTTTTCCTGGGTGTCATAGAGTTTGACTTCGACGCCGTCCATGTTGTCTTCCAGCCATGTGCCGGCCAGGGTCGCGCGTTGGGCGCCGATCACCTTGCCTTGCAACGAAGCCTTGTCGGTTTTGAAGTCGACGTTTTTCGGCGCGATGAACTGCAGCTTGTTGGAGTAGTACGGGTCGGTGAAGTCCACCGCTTGCTTGCGCTCGTCGGTGATCGACATCGAGGAGATCAGGAAGTCGAACTTCTTGGCGTTCAGGGCCGGGATGATGCCGTCCCAGTCGGAGGTCACGACGGTGCACTCGACTTTCATCTTGGCACACAGGGCGTCGCCGATCTCTTTGTCGAAGCCGACGACATTGCCACTGGCATCTTTATTGTTGAACGGTGGGTAAGCCGCTTCGATGCCCATCTTCAGGGTTTCGGCCATGGCACCGGCGCTGAACGCCAGGGTGACGGCGGCAGCCAGGAAGACCTTTTTGTAGTTCTGCATGTGGATAGCTCCGTTAGCGGTTGCTGGACATGAATTGTTTGCAGCGCGCCGAAAGCGGGTTTTCGAACACCTGCTGTGGCGATCCTTGCTCTTCTACCAGGCCCTGGTGGAGGAACACCACTTCGCTGGAGACCTGACGGGCGAAGCCCATTTCGTGGGTCACGAGCAGCATGGTGCGGCCTTCTTCGGCCAGCGCGCGGATGACATTAAGTACTTCCTGGACCATTTCCGGGTCAAGCGCCGAGGTGGGCTCGTCGAACAGGATGACCTTGGGCTGCATGGCCAGGGTGCGGGCAATGGCCGCGCGTTGTTGCTGGCCGCCGGACAACTGTGCCGGGTAGGCATGGCGCTTGTCGGCGATGCCGACCTTGGCCAGCAGGGCTTCGGCCACTTCGATGGCTTCGGCCTTGCTCTGGCCGAGCACGCGGCGCGGGGCTTCGATGATGTTGTCGAGCACGCTCATGTGCGGCCACAGATTAAAGTTTTGAAACACAAAACCGATTTCGCTGCGCAGGCGGTTGATCTGTTTGCCGTCGGCGGCCACCAGTTCACCGTTCTTCGCGGCCTTGAGCTTGAGTTCTTCGCCGGCGACCAGGATCTGGCCCTGGTGCGGGTTTTCCAGCAGGTTGATGCACCGCAGGAACGTGGACTTGCCGGAGCCGGAGGAACCCAGGATCGAGATCACATCGCCGTCGCGGGCGGTCAGCGAGATGCCTTTGAGCACCTCCAGCGAACCGTAGCGTTTGTGCAAGTTGCGGATTTCAAGCGCGGGCGTGGCCTCAGCCATGTGCGTTCCTCATAAATGTTGCGCTCCTGCTGTTGGCGGCCTTCCTGGCGAGGCGGCCAACCTAGCATAGCGTTTCAATGGCAGCCAACAGCGCTACGGACAGTAAACGGCTGGTGTGTGGCAGGTTGTCGCATCGGCGCAGCAGACTGTCGCCCCATCAACAACCGAACAGCCGTTTGAACCTTGCCTGTCGATGAAAAGCGCGGTGGCTGCCGCAAAAAAAGGCGCGATGTTGCCAGCTTTGACAGGGTGTTGGAAGCGCTATCCGGCCAAATGCACCGCTTGTTCACTTTTAATGTGCGCGGAGCCATTTTCAGGTGTGTTTCCAGTGCGCGGATTCACCCCGAAAAGTGGGTGGCAGGGTAACGTTCTGGCGAAGTGCCATTAAATTCAATGGGTTGCGATGACTGTCCGGTCTGTTGGAATCGCCGGGATAGAAGGATTTGAAATATTTTGGCGCAATTATTGCGTGCAGAATCCAGAACGCCCTGTTGGCTTCTTTTTACGAGAAGGTTCGCCGAACGGGATGCACGCATTCGCTTCTCCTTACAAAGGTAGTTTTAATGAGCAGTACCCAAAGCTCTAATGGCCTCGAACAGGGGCTCAAACCGCGCCACGTGACCATGCTGTCGATTGCCGGGGTTATCGGCGCCGGCTTGTTCGTTGGCTCGGGTCACGCCATCGCCGCTGCAGGTCCGGCTGTTCTGTTGGCTTACGCCGCCGCCGGCATGTTGGTGGTGCTGGTGATGCGCATGCTCGGCGAAATGGCCGTTGCCTCGCCGGACACCGGTTCATTTTCGACTTACGCCGACCGCGCAATCGGTCACTGGGCCGGTTTCACCATCGGCTGGCTCTACTGGTGGTTCTGGGTGCTGGTGATTCCGCTGGAAGCCAACGCCGCCGCGACCATCCTGCATGCCTGGTTCCCTGGTGTGGACATCTGGGCCTTCGCTCTGGTCATTACGATGCTGTTGACCGTAACCAACCTGTTCAGCGTAAAGAACTACGGTGAGTTCGAGTTCTGGTTCGCCCTGATCAAAGTGCTGGCCATCATCGGTTTCATCGTGCTGGGTCTCATGGCGATCTTCGGCTTCCTGCCGGGCAGCCAGGTCAGCGGCGTTTCCCATCTTTTCGACACCCAGGGCTTCCTGCCAAACGGTATGGGCGCGGTGTTGGGCGCGATTCTGACCACCATGTTCTCCTTCATGGGCACCGAGATCGTGACCATCGCGGCCGCGGAATCGAAGAACCCTGGCAAGCAAATCTCCAAGGCCACCAATTCGGTCATCTGGCGGATCGGCTTGTTCTACCTCGTGTCGATCTTCATCGTTGTGGCCCTGGTGCCCTGGAACGATCCGGTACTGGCAAGCCTCGGTTCCTACCAGACTGTGCTTGAGCGCATGGGCATCCCGAATGCCAAGATGATCGTCGACATCGTGGTATTGGTCGCCGTGACCAGCTGCCTGAACTCGGCGCTCTACACGTCGTCGCGGATGTTGTTCTCCCTGGGCAAGCGCGGTGATGCGCCGGCGATGTCCACGCGCACCAACAAAAGTGGCACGCCTTACTGGGCTGTGATGTTGTCCACTGGCGCCGCGTTCCTGGCAACCTTCGCCAACTACGTAGCCCCGGCTGCGGTGTTCGAATTCCTGCTGGCCAGCTCCGGCGCGATCGCGCTGCTGGTGTACCTGGTGATTGCGATTTCGCAACTGCGCATGCGTAAGCAGCGTATAGCGCGCGGCGAGAAAATCGCCTTCAGCATGTGGCTGTTCCCGGGCCTGACCTACGCGGTGATCGTCTTCATCGTCGCGGCCTTGACCATCATGCTGTTCCAGGAAGCCCATCGCGTGGAAATCCTCGCGACCGGCTTGCTCAGTGCTCTGGTGGTAGCGGCCGGTTTGCTGGTGGCTCGCCGCCGCAAGCTGGAAAAGCGTGGCGCGGTGGTGCTGAACTGATTCACACCGCGTAATGCAAAACGGTCGCTGTCAGTGATGACAAGCGGCCGTTTTTGTTTCTGTCGATTGCTCGGTGTTCATTCGACATGAACCCAGTCTTCTACGCGTAACCCCGGAACGCGCTCAAATTCCCGCAGGTTGTTGGTGACCACGATAAACCCGCGTGAGCGTGCGTGCCCGGCAATCATCTGGTCGTACGGGCCTATGGGTTTGCCTGCCTTTGCCAGTTCGGATCGGATCATTCCGGTGTGTGCTGCTGCTTCGTTGTCGAAGGGCAGGACTTCAAGTCGGGCGGAGAAACCCTCGATGACTGCCAGGTTTTTTTCGGGCGCTGCTGATTTTTCCGCGCCGTAAATCAGCTCCATCAGCGTGACCGCACTGATGCACAGTTGGCTGTGATGACGGTTGAACGCCTCCCGTACCACCTGTGGTTTGTTCTTGATGGTGAAGATGCAGATGTTGGTATCGAGCATGTACTTGATCATCAGAACGACTCACGCTCCTGATCGGCAGGTTGCTCGCGATCGGTCATGAAGTCTGCCGTGATGCTTGCGCCATCGAACCAGCTGTCCCAGGTTTCACCGGCGGGCGTGATGATTCGGCTTCGACCGACGGCGACGACGTCGACTCGTTTCACGTCGCTTGGCATGGCTACAGCTTTCGGCAGGCGAACGGCCTGGCTTCGATTGCTCATGAAAAGGGTTGTCTGTTCCATTTGGACCTCCTGCGCTTTTACTGGCGCGATGAGTCCAAAGGATAGGTTTTGTGTTGGATATGTCAATGGGATATACGTGGTGCCTGACGGAAGGAAAGTGCTCGATTCAGATCCAAAAAAAGGCCGCTGTCAGTGATAACAAGCGACCGTTTTTGTTTGCGTCGTAACCCTTACTCGGCTTTTTCTTCCGATACTTCCAGCGACTCGCGGTAGACATCCAGCGCAGCGCTGAAATCGGCGATGAACTGCGGCTCGCTCAGCCATGCCTGGGCGGCGTCGCGGTCCATGCCGTCGGCCCACATGCGGTAGTCGATCAGCATGTCCGCGGCCAGGTGGGTGGCGGCCATGCCTTCGTCGTCGGCGTTTTCCATGTCCAGCAGTTCTGGATGGTCGATGATGATAAAGGCCAGGTTCGTCAGCAGTACCGAGAGCATTTCGCTGCGGCTGACAGCTTCCGCATCGCGCATTTTGCTGAACATCGCCAGGGTGTATTCCGGGATCGGCTCGTCGAGGTGGCCAAGGTCATCGTCCAGCGCGGCGGGTTTGCGGCCGTGGATATTGATCTGCTTGGCTTTGGCTTTTGCGCGCTTGGCGCGTTTCTGTTGCTTGTTCAGGGAGGCCATGGGAGCTCAGTTCGGTTTCTGTTGGGTTTGCGCGGCAATGGCGTCGGACGCCGCCACGTAGTCGGCCTGAAAGGCCGGTGATTCGATCCACGCCAGAGCGCCGGCTTCGTCGGTTTCGGTCGACCATTGGCGATATTCGATCAGGGCAGCGATGATGAAGTCTGTCGCTGTTTCCTCACCTTCCTGCTCCAGTACCAGTGCGATAAGCGGATGTTCCAGAAAGGCCGCGCACATGGCCTGCTGGCTGATCTTTTGTGCGTCGATCATTTCTTTGAACATGTCGGTCAGGTCCACCGACTCGAAGTCGATGCGATCGTCGTTCGGGTCCAGTTCCACCGGCGCGGCAGCCCGCTGGGTGCGGTTCTGCTTGGCCTTGGCCTTGGCACGGGAGGCGCGTTTTTGCTGCTTGTTGGCGGAGGCCATGGGCGTCGTTCCGTATTCGTTGAAAGGGCAAAGGGCTTAGCTGCGTGGCACTCGCCGCCCGGGGGTATCAGGGGGCAGTTCGCCGTTTTGCAGCCAGGCCAATGCAATGGGCCATAGTGTGGCTTGGTATGCGCTGCGAAAAAAGGCGAAATGTCCGACTTCTTCTTCGCCGATGTCTTCGGGATGGATACGCAGGTGTGAATTTGTGCTGCCAGTGAAGTAGCCGAGCAGGCGTTCGATGGCCGGAATTGTGCCGTAGGGATCGTCGCTGATGCTGATGGCCAGGGTTTGCGCGGTGACACCGGCAAAGGGCAGCTGCCCGGCGGTTTTGCTGATTGTGCGGCTGCTGGAGCGCTTCTCGAAGCGGGCAGTGGAGAAGCTCCAGTCACGGACCACGCCGGCGGGTGTGTCTTCCAGCCAGCCAAGGCGTTTGCCCGGGAAGTAGCCGTAGATCATCGTCATCAGTGGCATCAGCACATGCCACTTGGCGAACATGCGCCAGCGATGGGCCGGCGCATAGTCGCGCCAGTAGGCGAATTGCGCACCGACCGTCACCAGGCGCCGGATCAGGTGCCCGGACGCTCCCAGGCCCGCGGCACAGCCGCCAAAGCTGTGGCCGACCACATCGACAGGCTGCCCGGGGAACTCACGCTGCGCGCGCTTGAGCATCGCCTCGAAATCCAGCGTTCCCCAATCGGTCCACGAGGCTCGAAGCCCCTTGAGCGATGCCGGCCGCGATTCGCCGATGCCGCGGTAGTCATAGGTGATGACGTCGAAGCCGTGGGCGAACAGGTAGTCGGCGAAGCGCGAGTAATGGCGGCAACGGACCGAGGTGGCGGCATTGATGATCACCACCGGACGAGTGGCGTCCTGAGAGGCGTGTCGCCAGGTGAAGCCACCGAGGATGAAACCGTCCGAGGTGGTTTCCTTGAACGATTTGCCGGGGGTGGTATCCGGCAGCGGCGACTCGATGCGAGTAGGGGCCAGTGGAGGCGTGTCCTGCAAATTCATCAGCGTCAGTCCTTTGCGGGTAGCTGCCAACGATAGTCCTGATGCCGTTGATGAACAATCCGTTCGCCTCAACGCGGTTGTTGATCGAGCAGTCGTTCTTCAAGTGCCGCACGCTCCCGATCCAGCTCATTGCGGAGTTCCTCCTCACTCGGCAGGACAAGCCTGTACTTGCTGGCGAACAGTTGCTCGTTTCCTTCGAGCACCGAGTAACGCACCACGGATTCATCCTTTTGCGCACAGAGAATGATGCCGACAGTGGGGCCGTCTTCCACGCCGCGTTTCAGGTCGTCGTACATGCGCACGTACATGTCCATCTGCCCCACATCCTGATGGGTCAGTTCACCGCGCTTGATATCGAAGATGACGAAGCACTTGAGCAAGTAGTTGTAGAACACCAGGTCGATGTAGAAGTCTTTGCTGTCGGTACTGATGCGTTGCTGGCGGGCAATGAATGCGAAGCCCTTTCCCAGCTCCAGCAAGAAGCCCTGCAATTGTTCGATCAGCGCTTGTTCGATCTCGCTTTCCTGAAGCTTGCCGGCATTGGGTAAGCCAAGAAACTCCAGTACCACCGGATCACGGATGAAATCCCGAGGGCTGGCCTTGATGTTCTGAATGTGGGTGGCAGCCTCCTGTTTGACGGCGCCACGATCGCGGCTCGCCAGCAGGCGTTCGTAGTACAGCGTATTGATCTGGCGTTCCAGGGCGCGGCTTGACCAGTTTTGGGTGGCTGATTCGTTCATGTACCAGAGACGAGCGCTGTCGTTGTCGACCCGAAGCAGGCGGCGGTAGTGTGTCCAGCTCAATTCGTGACGCAGTGCGTCACGAATTGGAAAGGCTTGATAGAACAGACGCATATACCGAAGGTTGGAAGCGTCAAATCCCTTTCCGAACTCCGCAGTTAGCACTTTGGCCAAGGTCGACAGTAACTCTTTGCCATACCTGGCCCGCCGAGCCCCTTCCTGCTCGAACTCGACAATATGTCGTCCGATCTGCCAACAGGTCTGCACTTGAACGGTATCGACCGCCCGAAGCACCTTCTGACGTGCCTGATGGATCAATTTGCCAAGGTTGCCAAGCAGTGATGCCAGATGTGGGTCGTGAGTGTCGTTGGGGGTGAGGGTTGTCATGAAGTCTTCCGCAGCAGGTTGAACAGCGAAAGAGAATGACAAGTGAGCCCCCTTCGAAGATGCCGGGTGTTACTGAGAAACAGGCAGGAAATACCGGGTTCTCAGGCAGGACGGGTCTAAATCCGGGCGAGGGCTGAGGAACAAATGGCGTAGTACGTTTCGTACTCAGGCCAAATCAATCTAAACCCCTCCCTCCGGCTGGAAATCCAAAGAGTGTAACGATTGGGTTCTGCAGAACCCGGGAGTCGTCATCATGAAATACCTCCATACACTCCTGTTGCCCCTCACCGCTGTAGGCGTGCTGATGTTTTCTGCGATGTCACCTGCCGCCAGCCTTGAGCCCATCGACGGCCAGGGGGTGCAGGTGCAAAGCCAGGAACAAAACGGCATCACCTACCTGTCGGGCGGTATCGGCGAGGATGAGTCCAAGGCCATCCAGCAGACCACCGGCTATAACCTGCACATGACGTTCTCTGTCGGGACGGGAAATGAATACACTCCTGACGTGAATGTAGTTATTCAGAAGGCCCCGGGGCAGACCGTGCTGACGCTCGATGACGCCGGTCCGCTGGTTTACGTGAAACTGCCTGCCGGTAAATACACGGTCATTGCGACACGCAACGGCGAAACACGGAAGGATGTTGCCGATATTGGCAGCGGTGCAGCCCGTAACCTGGTATTCCACTGGGATGATGCGAGCTAGCGAAAGACTGAAAATCAAGGCGGGGCATCAATCCCTGAATCTTGCATTCGGGTACTTGGGGGGGATGTCTGGGTGCCTTCGTTTTCCCGCTGGCATAAAAAACCCTGAATCCTGCGATTCAGGGTTTCTTGGTGCTTTGGTGCCAGAGACGACCCTTTATCAGGCAAACAGATCGGCAGTTTGCAAAGTGCTCACCCCCACCAACTGTATTTCGAACTCGGCGGCGGTGTCGGCGTCGGTGCTGCCGTAGAGAACGCCTCCGGCGAAGCGTACTTGCCCTGTGGCATTG
>NZ_CATKQD010000024.1:0-14778 GCF_949768175.1 Pseudomonas sp. IT-P74
CATTGAAGCGGGCAAATTGTCGGCCATCTACACCGCACCGGTGCAGGGCGACGACGTCTACAAAGACCCAAGCAATCTGAGCCTGACCGTCGATTCGGCCAGCGTCGACGGCAAGGCCTTCGAGAACCTGGTGATCGACGGCACCGCGGCCAACGTCGCCATCACCGACACCGTCAGCGAAGTGATCGCCACTTTGACCGTGGACAAATCCACCGTCGCTGAAGGCGGCCAGGTCACCTACACCGTGACCCTGACCAACGCGGCGGGTCTGCCGATCAATAACCATGGTCCGTTGGAATTCACCCTCTCCGACGGCACGAAGGTGACTGTTCCTGCGAACGGGACCTCCGCTTCCGCCACCATCATCGCCAAGGATGACGTCTACACCGGAGGCCAACCGTCCATCGTCAACAAACTGGAATCGGTCACTGGCGCAGACAACTTCGAAAAACTGACCCTGGGCAAAGACCAGTTCACCACCGCCGTCACCGATGAAGCAGGTTCAGGTACGCCGAATACGCCGGCCAACACCGGTGACATCACCACTATCAGCATCACGGGTGATACATCTGTCGTCGAGGGTCAGGCAGCGCATTACACCCTCGCGCTGACCAACCCGGCTCACGGTGAAGTGACCGTAACCCTGACCTACTCTGGCACCGCAGCCAATGGTGTGGACTTCACCGGTGTGACGACGGTCAAGATCCCGGCGAATGCCAGCAGCGTGCCGTTCGACATTTCGACCATCGATGACCGGATCACCGAAAACACCGAAAACTTCGTGGTCAAGATCGACTCGGCCACCGGCGGCAACTTCGAGAATCTGGCGATCAGCGCGTCCAATGGCAGCGTCAACACTTCGATCATCGACAACGATGCACCACCAGCACTGGACCTCGACGCCAACAACTCCAGCGGTGCCACCGGGGCCGATTACAAGGTGACCTTCACCGAGAACACCCCGGGGGCGGGTGTGTCGATCGGCGACACCGACCTGAGCATCACCGACCCGGACAGCACCATGCTGACCGGCGCGACCATCGTGCTGACCAACCGTCAGGACGGCGATGCGCTGAACCTGGGCAACAGCGTCAACGGCATCACCATCAATGCCAACAGCACCAATGGCACCGTCACCCTGACCCTGTCGGGTAACGCGACGCTGGCCGACTACATGCAGCAGATCAAGAACATCACCTTCACCAACAACAGTGAAAACCCGAGCACCGTGCCACGTACCATCACCGTGACGGTGACCGATGGCAGCAACTACTCCAACACCGCGACCACTACGGTCAACGTGGTGGCGGTCAATGATGCACCGGTCGCAGCACCGGTCAACGTCACCGGCACCGAAGACACGCCGCTGGTCCTCGGCTGGTCGACCTTCGGCGTCAGCGACGTCGACAGCCCGGCCACCAGTCTGGGCGTGAAAATCACCCAACTGCCGGTCGAGGGCAAACTGCAGTACCTGGACGGTTCGACCTGGAAAGATGTCGCCGCCAACCAGACCTTCAGCAAGGCCGACATCGACGCTGGCAAACTGCGCTTCATGCCGGATGCCAACGAATCGGGCGTGGACGGATACGGCGGTACCAACCTTGGCAACAATCAGTCCGACTACGCACAAATCAAGTTCCAGCCAACCGACGGCCAGGCACTGGGCAACACCGGCACGATCAAGATCGACATCACTCCGGTGGCGGATGCCCCGACCCTGAGCGTTGCCGACAACAGCGTAAGGTCCACCGGGCTGATCAAGGAAGTCTGGACTGGCCTGTCGGGCCTGGGCACCAGCGGCAGCGGCGCGGACTCCACCACGTTGAAAAACGTGATCGACGCCGCGGGCACACCGAACTCCACAGGCACCGTGACCAACGTGCAGTCCGACGGTAGCGTGACCGCCGGTACGGCGTCGAAAACCTCCGGCCTGATCTACCTCGAAGCCGGCAAGACCTACACCTTCAGCGGTGTTGGCGATGACAGCCTGCTGGTGACCATCGGCGGCAAGAACGTCGCCGCGATCACCTGGGGCGCGGGCGGCAACCTCAATGGTTCGTACACCCCGACCACCAGCGGCTACTACACCCTGGACATCTACCACCACAACCAGAGTGGCCCGGGCAGCTATGACGTCAATCTGTCGGTCAATGGCGGCACGCCAACCGACCTGAGCAGTGCCGGCGTACCGATTTACACCGGCGTGTCGGATCTGGTGAATGCCGGCGTGACCGTGTCCGACTTGCACGGCACCAATGGCGAGGGCTACTACGACGGTTACAAACTCAATACCGGCGCCGAAGGCACCAGTGTGAAATTGTCCGCCATCACCACTGCGCTGACCGACACCGACGGCTCGGAAAGCCTGAGCCTGAAGATCAGCGGTATGCCGGTCGGCTCGGTGCTCACCGACAGCGCGGGACATACCTTCACGGTCACCGCGTCCAGTGGCGAAGCCAACGTGACCGGCTGGAGCCTCGGCTCTCTGACCGTCACTCCACCACCGTACTACAACGGCCAGTTCAACCTGACCGTGACCTCGACCTCCACCGAGGCCCTGGGTGGTTCGGCCAGCAGCACTTCGCAGATCCCAGTGACCGTGTTCCCGGCGACCTACAACGCCGTCACCGCCACCGCCGTCAATGACACCGTCACCGGCACCGACGGCAATGACATCATCGTCGCCGACATCGGCGGCCTGACCGTGGTGCCAGGCACCAACTACAACATCGCGTTCATGGTCGACAGCTCCGGCAGCATGAGTAGCGCGTCGATCAACTCGGCGAAGGACTCGCTGACGTCGGTGTTCAACACCCTCAAGCAAAGCCTGGGCAGCAACTCGGGTACGGTGAACATCTTCCTGGTGGACTTCGACACCCAAGTCAACAAGTCGGTGTCGGTGAACCTCAATGACACGAATGCGCTGACTCAGTTGAAGGCGACTCTGGACTCGATGTCGTCCGGTGGCGGCACCAACTACGAGGACGTGTTCAAAACCACGGCCAACTGGTTCCAGAGTGCGGACGCCGTAGCCAACACCGGGGCGAAGAACCTCACGTATTTCATTACTGACGGCAAGCCGACTTACTACCAGAGCGGCGAGTCGACCAACCCGACCCTGTATGGCAGCACAACACTCGATAGCCTGGTCACCACCAGCAACTATAAGCTGGGTACAGCCATCAGTCTGTTCCCGGACAGCACGCACCAGGTCGACATTTCCGCCTCGGGCCAAGTGACGGTCTGGACCAAGACCAGCAATGGCAACAACGGCAATGGCAATGGCAATGGCAATGGCAACGGAAGTAGCTGGTCATCCAAGGACTTCGGCTATCTGCATGCCCAGGGTGACGGCACCTACGAGTTCTCGTGGCGTGACGGTGACGGCAGCAGCACTGACGGGGACACCACCAGCAACTCCACCGGCAGCTTTGCATTGCTGAGCAACCTGTCGAATGTCGAGGCCATTGGCCTCAACAGCGGAGTGGGCCTCAACGACCTGAAGCCGTACGACTCGAATCAAACGCCACAAACCAACATCGATCCGAAGGATCTGGCCAATTCGATCATCGGCCACACCGAAGCGACGACGCCGGGTCACGACACCGTCAGCGGTGGTAACGGCAACGACCTCCTGTTCGGCGATCTGGTGAGCTTCAACGGCATTGCCGGCGAGGGTTACCAGGCGATGCAAGCCTTCGTGGCGCAGCAATCCGGTGTGGAAGTCAGCAAAGTCACCACCAGCAATGTGCACCAGTACATCACTGAGCATTACACCGCGTTCGATGTATCCGGTGCCCATGACGGCAACGACACCCTGCTGGGCGGTGCGGGCAATGACATCCTGTTCGGCTCGGGTGGTAACGACAACCTCGACGGTGGCAAGGGCAATGACATCCTGCTCGGCGGCACCGGCAGCGACACGTTGATGGGCGGACAGGGCAACGACATCCTGATCGGTGGTTCCGGCGGTGATACCTTCGTCTGGAAAGCGGGCGACACCGGCAACGACGTGATCAAGGACTTCAAGGCCAGCGAAGGCGACCGGATCGACCTGCGCGATCTGTTGCAGGGCGAAACCGGCAGCACCATCGACAACTTCCTGAAGATCAGCACGGTCGATGGCGTGTCGTCGCTGCAAGTCAGCTCGGCCGGCCAATTCAACTCGGGCAATGCCGCAGCCGCCACGCCGGACGTGACGATCAAACTGGAGGGCAATAACTGGTCTAGCGCCAACCTGCAAAGCCTGATTGCCGGTAGCGACCCGACCATCAAAGTCGATCACAACAACAGCTGATGCACGAAAACGGCCGCTCCCTATGGGGCGGCTGTCACGTTTGCATCCACTGCCCGGTGACGATTTCGTCGCTGCGCCACATACTGGCGTGCCGTTGACCTATGCTGCCGACAGCACGACGCTGGTTCAATTCCGAGGGATGCTCAATGTTTTACGTGCAACGCGATGCGCAGGGCCTGTTGGTACGCGTGGAACCCGCCGCCTATGCCGAGGCTACGGAAACGCTGTCGGCCGACAATCATGAGATCCAGGCCTGGTTTGCCAACGCGGCTGTGGAAAACAGCCTCAAACAGCTCAAGCAAAGTGACCTGGAAATGATCCGGGTACTCGATGACTTGATTCAGGTGCTGACCCAGAAAGGCGTGATCCGCGTCACTGACCTGCCGACGGCGGCCCAGGCCAAGCTCATGGACCGAAACCAGGCGCGTGAGGCGTTGGGTGGGTTGAGTCAATTGATCGATGATGAAGAGACCGGATTGATCTGACGCGCGCCCCTGCGGTCATTCCCACGCGCTGCGTGGGAGCGATCACATCAGCTCCAGGGCTTGGGCTCGCCGAACAACTGGCCCTGCACACCGTATAGCCCCATCTCGCGAATCACCGACAACTCGCCTTGCGTCTCGACCCGCTCGGCAATCAGCGGCAAATCGATGCTGTGCGCCGCTCGCTGGATCGCCTCGATGAACAGGCGTTTGTCACTCTCCAGATCGATCGACCGAATGTAGCTGCCATCGATTTTCAGGTACGCCAGACCCAGACGAGCCAGGTTGCCGATCATGCTGAAGCGGCCGCCAAAACGTTGCAGGCTCAGGGAAAACCCGAGTTCGCGCAGGTGGCGGGTCAGTTGCTCCAGCACTGCCTGGTCAGGCAGTTGCTCTTCGCCAATTTCCAGGGTCAGACGCGGGCCGAGGTTGGAGTGCGCGCGTAGTATCTCGAAGATTTTGCTTTGCGCCTGCGGGTCGGCCAGGGTAGCCGACGATAGATTCAGCGCCAGCGACTCCTCATGCCCGCTCATTTGCTCCAACACCCGCTCGAGCATCAGCCGATCCAGACGCGCAGTCCAGCCGAAGCGCTCCAGCCAAGGCAGAAAACGTCCGGCGGGGATGGTCTGGCCGTGTTCGTCGAGCAGCCGCGACAGCACTTTGTAGTGCAGCACCAGTTGCGTGTCCTGTGCAGCCACTACCGGTTGGAAATACAGCTCGAAACGTCGCTGTGTCAGCGCCTGGTCGAGCATCAGATGCCAGGCGTGGTGATCGTCGCCGACACTGGCCGAGAGGCTGTGCTCGATACAGGCCCAGTTCTGCTCGCCCTGGCCTTCGGCCTGCGCCAGCGCCTGGTCGCCGAGGCTGAGCACGGCTTGCGGCGAGTCGCCGTGAGCGAAAGGCGCCAGGCCGATAGACGCCACGGCAGCCACATCGGTGGCGCCGGTAGCGTGAAGACTGGCCAAGGCGCTGTCGAGGTTCTGTGCCAATTGCAGTGCTTCCGCGCGCACCAGCCCCGGTGCCAGTACGGCAAATTCACCACCACGGATTCGGGTGACCAGGTTTTGGGTTTCCGGGTATCTGGCGCACTCGCGAGACAGTTGCTCGCCGACGGCCTTGAGCACTTCATCGGTACGCTGGCCACCGAGACGCTGATTCAGACCGGCCAGATCCTTGACCCGCAACAGCAGCAGGTAACCGGAACTGGCCTGCTCCGGGTTACTTACCCGCGCATTCAATTGCATCTCGAAATAACGCCGGTTGGCCAACCCGGTCAACGAGTCCTGATAGGACTCGACCCGTAGTTTTTCACTGCGCTCGGCCTGCTCCTGGAACAGCGCCTTGAGCTTCTCGACCATCTGGTTCATAGCCTGCACCACCCGGCGAAGTTCGGGGGTGCGCGGCAGTTCCGGCAGGCTGAGAAATTCCCGTCGGGCGATGGCGTGGGATTGCTGGACCATGTAATCGAGCGGTCTCAATTGCTGACGCAGCAACAGTGCGCCGAGTACCGCACTGACCGCGCCACAAAGCAGCAACCAGCCCAGGCTGCCCAAAGCGCTTTGCCACAACTTGGCCAGCGCGAACATCGGGTGGCTGACCACCTCGACCCGGGCAGCCTGCTCCCAGCCACGGCTGACGATCGCATCACCACCTGCCGGCTCCAGGCCGATCAGTTTGACGAACCAGTCCGGAACGCTGTTGACCGTCGGAATGCCCGTGCGCTCGACCAGGGCCTGGTCGGTCTTCAGATCGACCACGCGGATGCTCGCGTAGTAACCGCTGTCGAAAATCGAGCTGACCAGCAACTCGACCATCGCCGGGTCGTCGATGTTCGGTGTCAGGGAAAGCGCCAGCGCCGTCGCGGCGTCCTGGGCATGGGAGCGCAACTGGTTGACGTACTGAGTGCGCGAGCTCTCCAGACTGACCATGAAACTGCCGGTGAAGGCGACCACCAGGAACAGACAGATAGCAATCAACAGCTGTTTGAACAAAGACATCTGAGCACGTGCTCCTAGTTAGTCGTCTCGACCGGGAATCCTTCGGCCTGCATTTTTTTCAACACATCCTGCCAACGCGAAAGGCGCTTGGAATCGCCGACCTTTTTATTGCCCTTGGCACCCGGCAACCACATCCCTTCCGCATTGAAAGAGTAGACCGGCAGCAAATCCTTTCTTTGGCTGGCCGGCTTTATTGCATCAATCAGGCTGTCGAGCACCAGGGGCTCGACTTCCGGGCTTGAATAGTAAGTCAGCACCATGTGCGCGCGGTTCTGGGTCAGTGCCTTGACATAGGTGATACGCAGCTTTTCACTGGCTACACCGAGGTGTCGCAGGCTGAAGTACTTGGCGATAGCGTAGTCTTCACAGTCGCCGGCGCCTTTCCAGAGGGCTTCGATCGGGGTTTCCCAGTAGTCGACTTCATGCCACAGATCGATGTCTTCGACGTATCGCAACTGCTTGTTGAAGAAGCGATTGACCACATTGAGTTGTTCCAGCTCGCCGATCTGCTTCTGGCTAGTCAATAAGTATTGCCAATCATTAATGCGTTGCTGACCTTCTCCCAAAGGTCCGTACAATGCCTGCGCCCGCCGGCTGATCAAGGAAAAATCCCAATCGGCGCTCAAACTGCCCAGCATCACGCCAGTCAGCAGCAATGCGCTGCACAGCCAGCGTAAAACCCGGGGGATCGTTAAACTTGCCACCAATGCAAGGCATCCTGGATAGGCAGGAGGGAGTCGTTCGAATGGTGAAGGTTAGCCCGGAAAAAGACAATGGCACGGTGAGATCACTGGCGGCGCGCTAAACTGCAAGAAAGGCACTCGAGAGCTTGTTTGACAAGCAGTCAGTCAGTTACTAGTGTCACTTGGATCCAAAAATATTCCATCAATCAGGGTGCGTTTAGTGACACAAAAGCCCAACCCTCTCGGCAGCATCAAGGTCAACGGGCCGATTCCCGCACACATGGCACGCTCGGTGATCGAAGAAACCCTGCGCGCGGCCATACTCGACGGGCGCATTCCCTGCGGTGCGGCCCTGCGTCAGCAAGACCTCGCCGACCTGTTCGGCGTCAGCCGCATGCCCGTACGCGAAGCCTTGCGCCAACTCGAAGCGCAATCGTTGCTCAACGTGATTGCCCACAAGGGCGCCGTGGTCGCGCCGCTGGTCCAGGGCGATGCCGTGGAAACCTATGCGCTGCGCATCCTGCTGGAAGCCGAAGCTCTGCGTCTGTCGGTGCCACTGCTTCGGGACGAAGATCTCGAAGAGGCTGCCCGCTACATCGACGAACTGGAAACGGAAAGCGACTACACCGAAATCGGTCGACTGAATCGCCTGTTCCACATGGCGCTTTACACCCGGGCGCCGAATCGCCGGCTGTTGAAACTGGTCGAGGACGGCCTGAACGAAGAAGAGCGCTTCCTGCGTTTCAACCTGGAAGCCATGGGCCTGGGCAAACTTTCCCAGGATGACCACAAGGCACTGTTGCAGGCAGCCGAAGCCCGGGACGTCGAACGTTCCGTGCAACTGCTCGAGCATCACCTGAACCGGGGGGTCGAGGTCATTACGCGCTACCTCAACAGCCCTGAAGTACAGGCCAGGAACAAGTCGAAGTAGCCTGCGGCGGCAAGCCCGGGGAATGTACCGAAGGGTTTTCCTCGCTTGCCGCGCATTCCCTCCAAATGCTCCGCGAATAATTTGATTACAAATCCCCTGCCCCCATACCAAACCGCCCTTGCGGCGCCATACCGCGCCCCAACGTCCCGCCGCCTTAAAACCGACCATTGCAACGATTGCATGATGCCTCAGTAATGGCGGCCACCTCGATTTACGCCCACTCTGGATAACCAGGACAAAAAACGGGTGACGCTCCGTGCGAATGGAGCAGTCCCTGCCCCGAGAAGCGAAGGAAGGAGCCTCATCACGGGAACGGAAGGATCGGCATCACTCGCGACCCACTTCCACCCCCTTAGACACCCCCAAACGACGCCCGCAAAAAAGTTACTTCGAGTGAGGCATTCACTCTTTATTCAATTCTGACTTATATAAGCCGGAAGGAGTAACTACGCCAAAATAAAACAAGCATAAAAAGTTTTATTGGAACTTGTCATCTTCGAAAAAGTTGAATACTCAAATAACAACAAAACAACTTGATCAACACTTTATATGTGTATTAATTTTTCTTCGCCGCCAGCCACAAGCGGCAGTAGCGCCTCAGTTACTCGGCGTCCATAGCACTGAAAAAGATCAATACGTTTGAGGTACCCGTTCGCCAGGAGAAAACTTCCAGCGAACTTCAGTGCTCGATGACTTTTTATCCAAGATCATTTACAGGCTCATCCATGAAACCAACTAAAGAACGACTGCTTCAAAAAAAGACCGAACTTGGCGAACACCCGATCTTCTCTGAAATACATTCGCTGCCGGTCCTGCGACGCTTCATGGAAACCCACGTGTTTGCCGTATGGGACTTCATGTCGCTGACCAAGCGCCTGCAACAGGAGCTGACCTGCGTGCGACTGCCCTGGCTGCCGCCGCAGGATCCCCACGCCGCGCGGTTGATTAACGAGATCGTACTGGGTGAGGAGTCGGATGATCGTCCGGCCCAGGGTCATTACAGCCACTTCGAGTTGTACCTGGATGCAATGCGCGAAGTCGGGGCATGCACCCTTGCCATCGAACGCTTCGTGGCCCTGCAGCAAGAAGGCGTGAGCTACGACGTGGCCTTGCAGAGCGTCAACGTCGAACCGGCGGCCGCCAATTTCGTTCGCCATACGCTACACACCGCACTGCATGCGCCAGGTCACAGTGTGGCGGCGGCGTTTCTGCACGGTCGCGAGAGCGTTATCCCTCAGATGTTCCAGCGCATCCTCGACGATTGGGGCATCGGCATCGAGCAGGCGCCGACTTTCCGGTACTACCTCGAACGGCACATTGAGGTCGATTCCGAGGACCACGGCCCGGCAGCGGAAAAGCTCCTGTCGCGACTGGTCGATAGCGACCCGCAACGGCAGGAAGACGTGTACGCCAGCGCCATCGCTGCCGTGGAAAGTCGTATCGCCCTGTGGGACGGGTTGCGCCTGAGCATGAACAAATCCGTCGTGGAGGTGAGCGCATGAACGCCGCCGACTACCAATCCTTCGCCGACGCCTGGGAAAACCGCGCGACCATCCGTACGCGCCCGCGCCGCGTGCTGGAAAACGACGACAAACTGATCTATCCCTTGAGCCGGCAACCGCTGGTGCTGAGCGAAACCTTTCTGCGCCAATGCCCGGAACAGCGCGACTTCGCCCTGGTGCAGACCCTCTACAAGTTCATCAACGATGTGGTGATCTTCGAAACCGAGATCGTCGACAAAACCGCCCGCAGCATCGCCAAGAATCACTTCGCGATCGAGTTTCCGTTCGCCTGCCGCTACGACGCCATGACTGTAGTGGTGGACGAGGATTACCACGCGTTGGTGGCGATGGATTTCATGCAACAGACCATCGCCATGACCGGTATCGCCCCCATCGAGTTACCGGATGAGATTGAGCTGAGTCGGGCGATACCGGCGGCCGTGGCGCTCGCACCGGAGCACCTGCGTAGCGCTGTAGAGCTGATCTGCGTGGCCATCGCCGAAAACACGGTGACCGGTGATGTCGCCGCGTTCGCCAAGGACAACACAGTCAAGCAATCGATCAAGGGCCTGATGGCCGATCACTTGCTGGACGAGGGGCGCCATTCCGGATTCTGGGCGCGGCTGGTACGCATCTACTGGCATGCCGCAAGTGCAGACGACCGCCAGTGCATCGCGCAGATCCTGCCGGTGTTCATTGCCCATTACCTGACCAATGACATCCAGAAATCCTTCGACTTCCTCTTGATCAACGCACTGCAGATCAACGACGCGACGCGCCACGCTCTCAGGAACGAAGTGTCGGCATTGGCCTTTCCGATCAATCGTCATCACCCACTGGTGGCCAACATTGTGCGGTTTTTCCACAGCAGCTCGCTGCTCGATTCGCCGTGCGTACAAACCGCCCTCAACAACTATCTGGTTTGACGAGGAGCCCATCATGAGACGTCTCGACATCTTGCTCTACGGACAAAGCCAGGCCATGGCCGACCTGGCGCTGGAACTCGAACAACACGGTCACTCACTGACCCGGATATCCGCACTCGACGAAATGCCGGGGACTGCGGATCTACTGGTCGACGATGGCACGTCGCTTCCGCTCACCTGTCAGTCGCCACGACTGACATTGCAGTTGGGCCTTGGCCTGCCGCGGGCGTCCGGCCTACCATCGCTGGACGTGTTGTGCTGGCATGGTTCAACGCTGCTGAGCCGTGTACCCATCGCCGATGAACAGTCGGGTAACGGCCAGGCGTTGCGTATGCAGGCCATGACAGCACTGGTTGACCACGTGGCGTTGCTGGTCAGCCGCTACTCGCGCGATGCCGATTATTTTCAACACGCCGAACCCGCCGTACCTGCCCGCTTCGAGCGCATCGAAAGCCTGCGGTTTCTGGACAGCCTTGCGTTCGTGCATCGCCTCAATGCCACCGCCGACCCACGACTGCAGCAACTCGCGCAAACGCCGATGATCGAGAGGCTGGAGCAACAGTGCATCCAGAGTGCCGACCATCCGGCCTTGAGCATCGACGGCAACACCCTCGACTATCGCCAGTTGCACACCCACAGCCGCGCCATCGAGCAACGTCTGCAGACGCTTCTGGATCAGCATCAAGGCCCGGTAGTCATCGGGATCTGCCTGCCAAAATGCAGTGCGCTGTATGCGGGAATCCTGGCGATCCTGGGCAGTGGTGCGGTGTACTTGCCGCTGGAACCGAGCCATCCGTTACAACGTCAGCAGTACATCCTGTCGAGCGCCGGTGCGGTGTTGTTGCTGCATGACGGCGAGCATCCTCTGGCGAACGAGATGCCAGGGCTGGACATCAGCAGCATCGACGCCCATGAAGCAGACCTCTCTCAACCGTTGATGCGCCAACACCCCGACCTCGATGCGCCCTGCATGGCCCTCTATACCTCGGGCACCACCGGCCATCCGAAGGGCGTGCTGCTCAGTCAGGCCAACCTCGCGCACTTCACCCACTGGTACGCCGACTATGTTCAGCTGACCCGCCAGAGCCGGGTGTTGCAGTTTTCTTCGTTGAGTTTCGACTCATCACTGATCGACATCTTCCCCACTCTGTTGCAGGGCGCCGAACTGATCGTGCCCGGCGATGACCAGCGCCGCGATCCGCTGCAACTGGTGGACCTGATTCGTCATCGGCAACTGAGCCACGCCTTTTTACCGCCGGCCTTGTTGAGCATCCTGCCGCTGGAGCAATTGCAGTGCCTGGACCATGTGATGACCGGTGGCGATGTCTGCGAGCCGTGGGTCATCGAGCAACTGAGCCGCCAAGGCAAGCTCTACAACCTCTACGGGCCCACCGAAGCCACGGTGCTGATTACCGCGCGCAAACTCCAGCCAGGCGACAACAATCGCTCTCTGGGCGCTCCAATTGCCAACAGCCAGGTGTTGATTCTCGATGACGACTTTCAACCGGTGGCCGAACAAACCGTCGGCGAGTTGTACATCGCCGGTCCGGGTGTGTGCCTGGGTTATCTGAACAACCCCCAGCAAACCGCTGAGCGCTATCTGGACCTGAACTTGCCTGATGGCCGGACCCTGCGCGCCTATCGCACTGGGGACATGGCGAAGTGGACGAGCGAAGGGATTGAGTTGTGTGGTCGGCGTGATAATCAGGTGAAGATTCGCGGTTTCCGGGTCGAGCCGGAAGAGATTGAGCGCTGCCTGCGCGACAGCCGGTTGTACCGCCAGGTTGCCGTGGTCATCGATAGCCAGCGGCGGATTCTGGCTTTCCTTGCCCAACCCCGGGAAGACCTTCCCGGCGCCGCTCGCCAAGCGTTGAAGGCCCACGCGATACAGCACCTGCCGGACTACATGCTCCCCGTTGCATGGACCGAGCTGACAGCCATGCCCTACGCCAGTAATGGCAAGGTCGACCGTAAGGCGCTTCTGGAGTTGCCGCTCAACGTCACCGAGCACCCTCCACGACGTCTGCCCGCCAGTGCCGATGAGGCCTTGCTGCTGGAGATATGGGCGGAGTTGCTGGAGCTGCCGGCGAGCGACATTTCCACCGACGAAAGTTTCTTCAATCTTGGCGGGCACTCGATCCTGCTGTCGCGCATGCTCCTGCGACTGCGCGAGGAGTTCGGGCGCAGCATCTCGATCAATCGCTTCATCGAACTGCCCACTATCGCGAAACTGGCGACACTGGTCCGCGGCTCCGACGGCGAAGAAGTGCTGAGCGAACAGGCCATGCGCGATGCCTTCCGCGAACTGGATGTTCAGCCGCTGCCCGTCAGCCGCATGGGCGATGTGCACAAGGTGATCGTCACCGGTGCCAACAGTTTTGTCGGTGTACACATCGTCGAGGCGTTGCTGGCCTGGGGTGCCAGCGAAATCGCCTGCCTGGTTCGCGACGGCAGCGGGCAGTCGGCGGACGAGCGCTTTGCCCAAGCCTTGCGGGAGAACCGTCTGGAGCATCTGGATATGAGCCGGGTGCGGGTTTACACGGCAGACATCACGCGGCCGGAACTCGGTTTGGCGCCCGAGGTTTACCAGCGACTGGATCAGGAGTTTGGCGCCCTGGTGCACAACGCGGCCAACGTCAATCACGTCCTCGATTACGAGTCGCTCGCCCGGGACAACGTCGAGCCGATTTTCGAGTGTTTGCGCCTGTGCGAAGGACGCAGCAAAAAAATCTTCAATTTCGTCTCGACGCTCTCGGCCTCCAGCACGATATCCGCCGACGGCCGAGTGCTTGAGTTGCCGGCCGTCCCGACTCCACCGATCTACATCAAGAACGGCTACAACCTGTCCAAATGGGTCGGCGAGCGAATCCTCGAACGGGCGCGGGAGCTTGGGGTGCGGGTCAATCTCTACCGCCCCGGCAACATCAGCTTCAACAGCCTCACGGGCGTGTGCCAGCCGCACAAGAATCGCCTGATGCTGATGCTCAAGGGCTCGATCCAGCTGGGACAAGTGCCGGAGTTCGCCTTGAACTTCGACTTGATGCCGGTGGACTTTCTCGCCCGATTCATCGCCTTCCACGCCAGTCGTTATCAACCGGAACAAGCGGTATTCAACCTGCACAACCCCGAGCCCTTGAGCTGGGACAACTACGTGGCGTCCTTCCGCGAGGCAGGGCGCGAATTCGCGATGGTCAGCGTCGCCGACTGGCAACAGCAACTGGGTCGGGTCGACAGCGACAACGCGTTGTTCGGCGTGCTGGGGTTCTACCTCAACGGCTTCGAGGAGGACATCGGCGATATCTCGATGATCGGTCACGACAACGCCCAGGCCGGCGTACGGCTTATGGGCGCGCACTACCCGCAAAAGTCCCCGGCGCTGCTGCGTCGCGGCTGCGACTACCTCAAAGAAATCAATTTCATCTGACTCGACCCAATGGAGCAAGACCATGAGTACTCTGCAACCCGATACCCTGATCAAAAACCCTCAAGGCTGCCAGGTGGTGTCCTCGGTGGACGTGCCCGCCGATGCCACGCAGGTATGGGCCGTAGTCGGCAACTTTGCCGGCTTCGATCGCTTCATCCCGGCGCTGTCGCACATCGAAATGACGGGTGAAGGCGTGTCATCGCTACGCAAAAAGTTTTTCAGCGACGGCAACCTGGTGGTCGAGCAACTCAACTCCCGGGACGACCAGGCACGGCACATGACCTGGACCACTATCTACAACACCCTGGGTGTGGCCAATCTGTGGGCAGCAATGAGCGTTGAACCACTGGGTGCGGGCAAGTCCCGAGCTACCTGGACCATCGTTGCCGAACCGGCTCAGGGTGGCGCCGAGGCGCTGCCGGGCTTCAAGGTTTTCGTACAGGGTTTTGCCGATGATGCGATGAACAATGTGCTGAAGCTGTTTGCGTAAGACTGAAACGACAAAACCCCTGTCTGCGTGAGCAGACAGGGGTTTT
>NZ_CATKQD010000025.1:0-3990 GCF_949768175.1 Pseudomonas sp. IT-P74
TTTGAAATCTGCCGTCAAGCACTGATTTAGGTTTTCTATCAATATGCTGCACAAAGCAGCAACCCCCCCCCAAAAGGAGCCTATATAGAGGAGCCGAAACTCTCCTCTATATAGAAGAGACCTATCAGAGAACGCCAGAAGCCTTGAATGCGGACACCGCCCCGGCATCCAGGCCCAACACCCGCTGCAAAACCTCCAGTGTGTGCTCGCCCAGCAGAGGAGGCGCAAAACGGTACTCCACCGGCGTTTCAGACAGTCGAATCGGGCTCGCCACCTGAGGCACCCTCCCGGCCAGCGCATGCGGCAGCTCGATAGCCAACCCGCGCGCCTTGACCTGAGGGTCGGCAAACATCTGCGCCACGTCATTGATAGGCCCGCAGGGCACGCCAGCCCGCTCCAGTTGCGCCACCCATTCAGCGGTCGTCTTGAACACCGTCGCCTGGCGGATCAGCGGGATCAGTACTGCCCTGTTTGCCACCCGCAGCTTGTTGGTCGCAAAACGCGGATCGTCCGCCCACTGCGGCTGCCCGGCCACTTCCGCGAATTTGCGAAACTGCCCATCGTTCCCGACGGTAAGGATAAAATCGCCATCCGCCGTAGGAAAATCCTGATAAGGCACGATGTTCGGATGAGCATTACCCAGGCGTTTAGGCGCATTGCCTGTCGTCAGGTAGTTCATAGCCTGGTTGGCCAGACAAGCCACCTGCACGTCCAGCAGAGCCATATCGATATGCTGCCCCCCGCCATCGTGATCCCGATGCGCAAGCGCTGCGAGGATCGCGACAGTCGAATACAGCCCGGTCAGGATGTCCGTCAGCGCCACGCCAACCTTCACCGGCCCCGCGCCTTCTTCGCCTTCAGGTCGCCCCGTGAGGCTCATGAGGCCGCCCAGCCCCTGGATCATGAAGTCATAACCCGCACGCTTGGCGTAAGGACCGGTCTGGCCGAACCCGGTGATCGAGCAATAGATCAGATCCGGATTGATCGCCTTCAGCGATTCATAGTCCAGACCATAAGCCGCCAGACCGCCGACCTTGAAGTTCTCGATCAGGATGTCCGACCTGGCCGCCAGTTCACGCACCAGCTTCTGCCCTTCAGGGCGAGTGAAGTCGATGGTGACCGATTGTTTGTTGCGATTGGCCGACAAGTAATAGGCGGCCTCGCTGGTGTTCTCGCCATAAGCGTCTTTAAGGAACGGCGGTCCCCAGGCGCGCGTGTCATCGCCGTTACCCGGACGCTCGACCTTGATCACTTCAGCGCCAAGGTCGGCCAGGATCTGCCCGGCCCAAGGTCCGGCCAGCACCCGCGATAAATCCAGTACCCGTAGATGCGATAGCGCGCCCATGGACGTTCTCCTTAATAGAACGCCTGGAGGCCGGTTTGCGCACGACCGAGGATCAGTGCATGGACGTCGTGCGTACCTTCATAGGTGTTCACCACTTCCAGGTTGACCAGGTGACGCGCGACACCGAATTCATCGGAGATGCCGTTGCCGCCCAACATATCGCGAGCCATGCGCGCGATATCCAGGGACTTGCCGCAAGAGTTGCGCTTCATCATCGAAGTGATTTCGACAGCAGCAGTCCCTTCGTCCTTCATACGACCCAGACGCAGGCAGCCTTGCAGCGCCATGGTGATTTCAGTCTGCATATCGGCCAGCTTCTTCTGGATCAACTGGGTAGCGGCCAGCGGGCGACCAAACTGTTGACGATCCAGGGTGTACTGGCGAGCGGTGTGCCAGCAGAACTCGGCCGCGCCCAGCGCACCCCACGAGATGCCGTAACGTGCAGAATTGAGGCAAGTGAAAGGACCTTTCAGACCACGGACGTCCGGGAAGATGTTCTCTTCCGGCACAAACACGTTGTCCATCACGATTTCACCGGTGATCGATGCCCGCAGGCCCACCTTGCCGTGAATCGCCGGAGCGCTCAGGCCTTTCCAGCCTTTCTCCAGAACGAAGCCGCGGATGTCGCCGGCATCGTCCTTGGCCCAGACCACGAACACATCGGCGATCGGGCTGTTGGTGATCCACATCTTGTTGCCGGTGAGGCTGTAGCCACCTTCCACTTTACGCGCACGAGAAATCATCGCGCCCGGATCGGAGCCGTGGTTAGGCTCGGTCAGACCGAAGCAGCCGATCCACTCGCCCGACGCCAGTTTCGGCAGGTACTTCTGCTTCTGCGCCTCGGTACCGAATTCATTGATTGGCACCATCACCAGCGAGGACTGCACGCTCATCATCGAGCGATAGCCGGAGTCGATGCGCTCGACCTCTCGGGCGATCAGGCCGTAACTGACATAGTTCAGGCCGCTGCCACCGTACTGCTCGGGGATGGTTGCACCCAACAGGCCGACTTCGCCCATTTCGCGGAAGATCGCCGGATCGGTCTTCTCATGACGGAAAGCTTCAAGAATGCGCGGCGCAAGGCTCTGCTGAGCAAACTGCGCAGCCGTGTCGCGAATCATGCGTTCTTCTTCAGTGAGCTGTTGATCCAGCAGCAGGGGATCGATCCAGTTGAAGCTAGCTTTACCGCCCATGAGTGTGTCCTCTCGAATCGGGTCAAATAACGTGGACTGATCCTAGGCCCGGATCGGTGCCACGGCAAACGAGGATTTTGCATACTGTTGTGCTATTTTCTCACTCCGAAACGTCGTGAAAGAGCCTTTATGCGATGTATTAGTGAGGTTGACGTACATGCGCAGAAAGATACCCAGCACCACCGCCCTGATCAGCTTCGAGGCCGCAGCGCGCCACGAGAGCTTCACCAAGGCCGCCCAGGAACTGTCGCTGACCCAAGGGGCGATTTGCCGACAGATCGCCAGCCTTGAAGAGTTCCTCAGCGTGGAACTGTTCCGACGCTCGCGGCGCGGGGTCAAGCTGACGGAAGCCGGACTCTCCTACAGCCGTCGAGTGGCCACTCAACTCGATGCCGTTGAGCGCGACACCTTGTCCGTGATGGGCCAGCAAGGCACCAACGTGATCGAGCTGGCCGTGGTTCCGACCTTCGGCACCCAATGGCTGTTGCCGCGACTTAAAGATTTCCAGCAAAAACACCCGGAAGTAACGGTCAACCTGACCAACCGCACGCGCCCGTTCCTGTTCGCCGACACGGATTTCGACGCCGCCATCTACTTCGGTGACGCAGATTGGTCGGGTACAGAATCCCACAGACTGATGGGTGAAAATCCGATGCCCGTTTGTAGCCCCAACCTGCTCGGAAACAAGACCGGTCTGACACCCGACGAAATTGCCGACTTACCTCTCCTGCAACAAACCACCCGCCCTTATGCCTGGCGCCAATGGTTCGACTCCCAACACCTGAATGTCCCGCGAGACATGACAGGCCCCCGCTACGAGCTATTTTCCATGCTCGCCCAGGCAGCCATGCACGACATGGGCATCGCCCTGATCCCGCCGTTCCTGATTCAAAGGGAGTTGAAAGAGAAACGCTTGGTGATCGCCAACCCGCAAGCACTGTCCAGCATCAAGGCTTATTACCTGATGATTCCTGAGCGAAAGGTCGAATCCGCATCATTAAGGGCATTTCGAGACTGGCTGGTAAATCAGGCGCACAGCTACAGCCTAGAGGGATAAAGGCTCTCAAAGCTTACTTGACCCCGTAGTCAGCTAAATTAAAGCCCTACAGATATACGTATTTGTCGCATAACAGCAAACTGTATCGAGAAGTCGTACAAACGTCCCACAAGCGCCTGATGACGCGGCTTTGCGCCACTATTTCTAGGCGATGCCGCATCATTCATACGGCCGATGTGTAAATTCTTCAATTTCGGCCAGAATCCTTGAAAAGCACGGTCTGCAAGGGATTGAGGCAGTTGGTTGCGACATTCGGTCACGGGGTGACTTGTAGTTAATTTTCCGTCACCCGTCATAATCCCTTGAAGGGCACAAAGTTCGCCTGCAAAATGCCGCGCCCCGCCCTGATTTGGCGGGATCGTGCTGATCGGCCGCCCCAGCCGCACCATCCGTAG
>NZ_CATKQD010000026.1:0-2584 GCF_949768175.1 Pseudomonas sp. IT-P74
CTGGGCAACGTCAGGGTGGTGAGGTTGCTCAGTGGATCGTATTCGTAGGACAAGGCCCCCTGAGCCGTGGTCTCCTGGACCAGCCGGCCGAGCAGGTCGTAGGCGAATTCCAGCGTTTCTTCGCTGACACCGAGTTGTTTGCCCTGCGCGCTCGGCTGGCGCTGGATCGACAGCAGGCGATCAGCGTCGTCGTACACGTAATCCTGACGGGCATCGGCATTGAGTTTGGCCAGCAGCCGGCCAATGCTGTCGCGCTCGAACTCGGTGCGGCGCTGTGGCCGCTCGCCGCGTTCGCCGTAGCCGGTTTCATCGACCTGGGTCAGATGCCCGCCCAGGTTGTAGCTGAAGCGCCGGGTCAGGTTGTCGATGCGTTTTTCTTCGATCAACCGGTCCGAGGCATCGTAGGCGAACTGGTACGCCGCGTTGTTTTCGTTGATCAGCGCGGTCAGGCGAATCGCCGGGTCGTATTCGTAGCGGATGCGCTGGCCCTTGGCGTCCTGGCGGCTGCTCGGCAATCCACGGGCGGTACGTAGAGCCCGTCAGCAAGACGAATGACGTACACTAATTAATCCAGACTTTTAAAGAGCATGATAAATTGCCCCATCATCTAAAAAAAACGCCCCCCATTTCCAACTTCAATGGCGTATTTGGCAAATATAACCATGAAACTGGAATTGCATGTTTACCTCCACCCTAAATATATAAATTTTCACACCGATATCATCACGCTATTTTTTTCATTATTTAACCTCCCCCATTAACTGAAATGACGAACATTCCGTACAAAACCAAAATCATGAACAGTAAAAACCTTAAATATCCTCTATAAAAACCGGCGCACCGCCCACACATTTGATAATCAAGTCATAGAACTCAACAAAACTCCCAGAAACAAAAAACAAGTTCCCACAATCGTTCTGCTCCGGGATGTCAAAATAATTCTTCAAATCAGACTCATGAAGATGGGTTCTATCCCAATAATAAACACCTTTTTCGCCAAGCTTACCAACCATGACGAAAGGATTCCCTCCTCCATCCTCACCGATAGCAACAGCCTCATCGAGAAAGTCGAGTTCATCAATAAATTCCCTATTAAAACAAATTACATCATTACAATCCTCCTCTGGCAAAAGTCCAAAAAGCCGATCAAAACTAATAACTCCCTCATCAACAGAACTTAATGGGATCTGCGCGTAATCGGGCGCCGTCAAGTAAAACCCATTCATCTTGCATAAAAAATCTCTATACCCAACTGAGAACCTCCTACTAATTTCCACTTCAATATAATCAACATCTGCGGACTTCAAACCTGACTTATACACTACTGGCATACTTCACCTAACCTTAGCATGTGGATTTCATATTTTTCACTCCACCGGAGTGAGTGAACCTGTTGTGAATTTTTTTAGGAACTTCCTGCATCGTTTTCATATTTTCATGATGATGCCAAGTATTCTTCGTGTAATCTGCACTGCCTTTAGGAGCAAGCGCATCAGCCTTTCCGAAATCCCCGCCCGGATTCTTTCCGTGATTTCCTTTCAAGTCCGGGACATCAATCTGTTGACGCTCGAACGGTGTAAAGTCTGGATGTCCATTAGGGTACCTGACACTATTGCCCTCCCAATCACTGTATACCCATGTCCTCCCTTCAATTTCTGAATGTACCGAACCGCCTTTTTCCAGCCATTTTGATACATCTGGTGAATGAGGAGGTTTTGCGCTCCAACCCCAAGGATCGATCCAAGCGATTGGATTCGCACCGTATTGGTAAAGGTTGAAGCCCCCCAACAACCCAATCGGATCCTGCGTAACAAATCGCCCTACCTCCGGATCGTAATACCGAAACGTGTTGTAGTGCAGCCCCGTCTCGTCGTCGAAATACTGCCCCTGAAACCGCAGGTTCTGCTCGACGTCATTGACCGCCAGCTTTTCAACCGCCCCCCACGCCTTGTACGTCGCCTGCCAAACGATCTGCCCCTCGGCGTCCGTCATCTCCAACGGCGTACCAATCTGATCAGTATGGAAGTAGTAAAGCTGCTGCTCTTCACCTTCTGCCTGATCCACCCGGGCCAACGGCGCATAACTCCCCGGCTCATACAGGTACAAACTGCTCTGCCCCGGCCGCTCCTCACGCAGCATCCGCAAGCCTTGCCACAAAAAGTGCTTCTGCTCGGTTGTACCCTTGACCTCTGAAACCTTGGCAACCCGCCGCCCGAGGCTGTCGTACCGATACGATCCGGTACTTTCCAGCTTGCCATTAACCAACGTCTCAGCCCGTACCAAGCGATTTTCACAGTCATAACGAAACGTCTGCAGCTTGCCCATGCCGCTGCGTTTTTCAATCAGGTTGCCCCACGCATCGTAGGCATATTCCTGATCCCGCCAGCGCTGGAGGCGGTTGTCCTTGACGTGGTCAAACTGGCTGGTGTTGAAGTTCAACCGGTTCGCCGCAGCGTCGTAGCGGAATTCTTCACTGTCGATCAGCCGGCCGGTGTCGCGGCTGTGCAGCTGGCCGTTGGCTTCGTATTGGTACTTGATCTCGCCACGCAGTTTGTCGAGGGTGCGGGTCAGTTCGCCTGCGGGG
>NZ_CATKQD010000027.1:0-1850 GCF_949768175.1 Pseudomonas sp. IT-P74
GGGTGTCTGAACCAGAGCCACCGGTGGCTTGCGCAGTGGTCAGCCCCAGGTTGGCCGTCACCGCCGCCGTGGCAAAGGCATAGGACACGGTATCGATACCGGCGGCGCCATTGAGAATGTTGTTGCCGGCCGCCGCACTGATGACGTTATTGAGGCTGTTACCGGTGCCGTTGGCAGCGCCGTTCGCCAGCAGGCGCAGGTTCTCGACATTGTCAGTCAGGGTGTAGGTGTCGAGGTAGCTATAAACGGTATCGGTGCCACCGGTGTTGGCGACAGCATTGGTTTCGCTGACGATATCGCCGACATTGTCGACGTAGTAGAGGTCGGAACCATCGCCGCCAGTCATCCGGTCCACGCCACTGCCGCCATCAAGGGTATCGTCGCCGGCGCCACCATTGAGGATGTCGCTGTCTGCGCCGCCGATAAGGATATTGGCGAAGGCATTACCGGTTAGTGTATCGGAGTCATCAGTACCGATGACGCCCTCGATAGACACGAAAGTATCGTAGCCTTGGTACGTATATTGCGAGCCGGTGTTGGACAGGTCGACTCTGACGCCGTAGTTGGAATACGCATACGAAACAAAGTCGGTGCCCGCCGCGCCATTGAATATATTGTTTGATGAGTTGCCGACAATGGTGTTGTTCAGTGCGTTACCTGTGCCGTTGATACTGCTATTACCGGTCAGAATCAGGTTTTCTAGATTGTCACCGAGTGTATAGCTGATGTTTGCCTGAACGACGTCGGTACCCTGGTTGGCAAGTTCAACAAGCGTATCCAGCGCATCCACGATATAGGTGTCGTCTCCCAGGCCGCCCAAGAGCCTGTCGCTGCCCGCTGCGCCGTAGAGTACGTCATTTCCGGCAAAGCCATTGATGACGTCATTGCCCGAAGAGCCATAGAGCGAGTCATTCCCGACAGTACCTTGCATGTTGTCATTGCCGGACGTACCGCTGACGATGCTGAATTTGTAGTAACCGGCTACGCCTGTGTTACCTGGAGTGGTTTCCAGCCCGAGAATGGCGGACTCATTGCCCGATTGCGGCAGTTCATACCAGGAGGAGCCATCACCAGTCGAGTAACCGGCACGGGCAACGGTTCCTCCCAGTCCACCGGTGCCGCCACTGGCGCTACCGGTTGTCCAGTTGACGGTTTCATACCTGAAGATGACATCGAAGTTGCCGCCGCCCTTCCCGACCAGCTGGAGTTGAAAGGCATTTAGTTTATCTGTCTTGCTGTTGTAATAACCGACATCATCCCAAGTAACGGTCAGCGTGCCATTGCCTGTAGCGTTGAAGTCGTAATAGACCAGGTTGCTACCCGTCGACGTACCGCCCGGCGTTGCGCTGACTGTTCCACCACGGGTATCGACGTCGGCAAAAAAGGGAGCAATCATCGGCCTGCTGGAGTCTTGCATGCCGTAGGGGGTATAGGTGGAAAGGCCGCCACCAAAAGTGATGTTTCCGTTGTTATTGACGGAAATATTGGTGTAGCTGGTGCCGAAGAAGTTGAGTCCGGCAGCCCCGAAAACAGTGCTGATATTAATGTTGGAGGTGTAGCTATCATCGTTTCGAGTCAGCTGGTTCTCCCCGAAACCGGCTGCACCACCAAGACCGTTTATCAAGCTAGCCATATCAACACTCCTGTCGTTCATTTAAACGTTCTTGTCAGTTTTTTTTCGGGACAACCATGAAACATCAGATATGCAACGTCTGGCCGATCAGGCAAACAGGTCGACAGCTTGCAGGTTGCTCACCCCCACCAACTGAATTTCGAATTCAGCGGCGGTGTCGGCGTCGGTGCTGCCGTAGAGAACGCCACCGGCGAAGCGTACTTGCCCTGTGGCATTA
>NZ_CATKQD010000029.1:0-1744 GCF_949768175.1 Pseudomonas sp. IT-P74
GGCGTCGTAGCCGAAGCAGCTGAAGTGACTGAGAGCAAATTCCCAGCCACTTAATTAGATAAAACTCATGGAATTTTAGCCAACGCCTTTTCAATCTTGCTTGTATTATTAATATCTCCACCTTTATCCACGTAGGCGTGCCAAGCTGGAACTGCCTTCTTGAATAGTTCGAGACATTGGGAGGTAACATCTGATTTTTTTATAACCAAATCCATCTTCAAATTACCATCACTATCAAATGGCTCCTTAAAAATCAGACCACGCACCTTAAGGAAACTCATTAAAACTGTATACCGCACAACTATCTGCCTCTGATATTCGGCGCTTTTATTTCTAGTCATTAGCATCGGTATGCTGCACAAAGTAAAATCCAGATCACTCATTACCAAACTCCTATTACCTTGCACGAATCACTGTCGACACATCAGTTACTTCAATCAATTTTTTGGTACCCGGCTCGCGCACAAAAACTCCACCCGCCTCTCGAATTCTCATTTCTTTTTCCAGCTGCGCAAATTTCGAAGCGGTCAAATTTGTAATTTCTTTAGCTGTGCCGGAACCATCAGTATTCTTAACAACAAAATCAACTCGACGCCCCTCACCAGTTAACGGGTCCTTGACTATTTTCCCCTCAGCATTACGTAGATACCTTTCGCCGAGAACATTTTTCTTACCGTAACGTTTCTCGAATATTGCTTTGGCCCTAGCCTCTCGAGCAGAGCCGGCCACTTTGTTTGGTATGCATTCCCATCCCCACGGATCAGTCCATGCAGTCGTGTTTGGAGCATAGCTGTAGAGATTGTAACCCCCAAACAATCCTATCGGATCCTGCGTAACAAACCGCCCCACCTCCGGATCGTAATACCGAAACGTGTTGTAGTGCAGCCCCGTCTCGTCGTCGAAATACTGCCCCTGAAACCGCAAATTCTGCTCGACGTCATTGACCGCCAGCTTCTCAACCGCCCCCCACGCCTTATACGTCGCCTGCCAGACAATCTGCCCTTCACGGTCAGTCATCTCCAACGGCGTACCAATCTGATCCGTATGAAAGTAATAAAGCTTCTGCGCTTCACCTTCCGCCTGATCCACCCGGGCCAACGGCGCATAACTCCCCGGCTCATACAGGTACAGACTGCTCTGCCCCGGACGCTCTTCGCGCAGCATCCGCAAGCCTTGCCACAAAAAGTGCTTCTGCTCGGTCTTGCCCTTGACCTCTGAAACCTTGGCCACCCGCCGCCCGAGGCTGTCGTACCGATACGATCCGGTACTTTCCAGCTTGCCATTAACCAACGTCTCAGCCCGCACCAACCGATTTTCACAGTCATAACCAAACGTCTGCAGCGTGCCCATGCCGCTGCGTTTTTCAATCAGGTTGCCCCACGCATCGTAGGCATACTCCTGGTCCCGCCAGCGCTGGAGGCGGTTGTCTTTGACGTGATCAAACTGGCTGGTGTTGAAGTTCAGCCGGTTCGCCGCGGCGTCGTAGCGGAATTCTTCACTGTCGATCAGCCGGCCGGTGTCGCGACTGTGCAACTGGCCGTTGGCTTCGTATTGGTACTTGATCTCGCCGCGCAGTTTGTCGAGGGTGCGGGTCAACTCGCCAGCGGGGTCGTACTGGTGCCGGCGATGGATCGGGTTGTAGGCATGTTCGACCAGCAGGTCGGGCTGGATGCCGGGGTTGTGGATTCTCGAGAGTTTTTCCGCCGGCAGGCGCGAGGCGAACTGCCAGCTCTTGCGGCCCATG
>NZ_CATKQD010000030.1:0-1666 GCF_949768175.1 Pseudomonas sp. IT-P74
CCCCCGGTGTCAGGATAGTTGTCGCCTCTCCGAATTTTCCTAAAAAAGCACATCGGGGGCGGAAAGAGACTGGTCGTGCCGTACTATTCACCTGAACGCAGAGCCGCATTACTCAAGATGCTGCTTCCCCCGCTGAACCTGTCGATGGCCGAGGTTTCCCGGCGCGAAGGGGTCAGCGAAATGTCTTTGTCCAACTGGCGCAAGCAGCTCAGTTCTGAAGGAAGTGCAGTGTCCGAAAACAAGTCATCGGCCGAGAGCTGGCCAGCCGAAATCAAGTTTGCTGTCGTCCTTGAAGCGTCCGGCTTGTCCGAGATCGACCTGGGCGAGTATTGCCGCCGCAAAGGCCTTTACCCCGAGCAAATCACGGCCTGGCGACAAGCCTTCATCACCGGCCAGAAATCGGAAAAGGTCCAGCAAAAAGAAGACCGGGAACAGTCTCGCAAAGATAAGAAGCGCATCCAGGAACTTGAGCGCGAACTGCGCCGCAAAGACAAGGCGCTCGCTGAAACAGCCGCGTTGTTGGTGCTGCGAAAAAAGCTCAACGACTACTGGGGGACCGACAACGAGGACAACTGACGTCTTTGCCGCAACGGCAGTTGTTCGTTGACTGGCTGAGCGAAGCCGTCGCGGCGGGAGCCAGAAAAATCAGGGCCTGCCAGGAGGTCGGTTTATCGCTACGAACCCTGCAACGCTGGACCGGCCCCGAGATCGTTCAGGCCGATGCTCGAACGACTATCGTGCGACCAGCGCCGCGTAATGCGCTGAGTGAGGTCGAGCGACAGGCGATTGTGACGCTGTGCAACAGCGCTGATTACGCTCACTTGCCGCCCAGCCAGATCGTGCCGCGCCTGGCCGATCAAGGGCGTTATCTGGCGTCGGAGGCCACGTTCTATCGCGTCCTGCGTGCGGCGGGTCAACAGCAACATCGCGGACGTAGTCAGCACCCCAGACGACATGCGGCACCGACCACGCATGCGGCCAAAGGGCCCAATCAGGTGTGGTCGTGGGACATCACGTATCTGCCGTCGCCTATACGCGGCCAGTATTACTACCTCTATCTGATCGAGGATATTTACAGCCGCAAGGCCGTGGGCTGGGAGGTCTACGACGCGGAAAGCGGCGAGAAAGCCGCCGCGCTGCTGCAACGCAGCGTGATCGGCGAGCAGTGTTTACACGAACCGCTGGTGCTGCACTCAGACAACGGAGCGCCGATGAAATCGGTGACGCTGTTGAGCAAGATGTACGAACTGGGGATCACGCCCTCGCGAGGCCGGCCGCGGGTCAGCAACGACAATCCCTACTCGGAGTCGCTGTTTAGAACGCTGAAATACTGCCCGCAATGGCCGCAGAATGGTTTTGCCAGTTTGGACGCCGCACGAGTATGGGTGAGGGACTTCATGCGTTGGTACAACAACGAGCACCGGCATAGCCGTATCCGGTTCGTCACACCGGCTGAGCGGCATCGAGGACTGGACCATCGGGTCTTGGCCCGGCGACATGAGCTGTACGAACGAGCCAAAGAGAAAAAGCCGGAACGGTGGTCGGCTCGAACGCGTAACTGGGAACCGATCGGCACCGTGCTGTTGAACCCGGATCGAGAGCAACAGGTCGAGAAAAGAGCGGCATAGTTAGACGGTTGACGCGACAACTACCTTGAAAAACGCCG
>NZ_CATKQD010000031.1:0-1608 GCF_949768175.1 Pseudomonas sp. IT-P74
CTTGTGCATGCCTGTGGCCATTGGGTCTCCCTGCTGTTGTGTTACGAGCCAAGGTTTCCTCGTTCCATTGAGGATGCAGGCCGCTGATCCCATGAAATTCGGTTCAACCGATTACTGGGGTTTCAGTAACCCCACCCTCCGACTCCTCAATACGCCGCCCTCTGCCATCCGACTCAGCGGCGCGGTGTTGCTGACCAACACCTTCGGTACCCGCCTGCTGCAAAGCAACGCGGCTTCCAGGCTGGATGGCCCGCTCAACACCGCGCTGGCCCTGGTGTTCAAGGCGAGGCTGGGCCATTTGGGAGAGCAACTGCATTTCGAAAGCAGGACCATGCCGCTCAGCCAGGGGGTCAAGGCGAAAATAGGCCTGGCCGCCCACAAGAGCTTCGGCGACTCGCTGGCCGCGGGTGCCGCCGGACCCATGCTGGAAGTGCGCCTGGGCAGCACCCTGGCCTTGCTGGAGGTCTGGAACCTGAAGCTGAAGGCAGAAAAGGCGGACAAAGGCACGCGCGAGTACATCGAACTGACGGCCGCCATGCTCGCGGTGTCGGCGGTCGGGCTGGAATTGGGGGCTGTGGCGGTGGGGTTGGCTGAGCGAAGTCAAAACACGGCGATTCGCCAGGCCGGGCGGGTGATGGGGAGTCAGTTGAAGTTGATGGCGGGGTGTTGGCTGGGGGTGCGGCAGCAACCGGAGCAGCTTTCGATATCGTCGACGGTGTGAAAGCTTCCAATCAAAAAAAATTGTCGCTCGCGGGGGTTTATTTTATCCGAGCGGCTGCTCAAGCTGGATCTGCGCTTTTTTCAACAGCTATAGGTCTGGCAGCAGCAGGCCCGTATTTAGAACGGCTAATGCAGATACATGGACGAAATCGTTTTTTGGTATATGCCCATCAAACGTCCACACAATTAGCGTTGAGAATGGCTTTTATGCTGCGTTGGTGCATACGAATAAACCTGGTGATTTTCGCAACTTCCGTCGCGTTAGAAATGCTGCTTCCCAATGAGCTTCAGAACTACTTGAACCACTGTACTTTCCGAAAAGATCGAAGCAATGGAACCCCCGAATCCGTAGAGCAAGAGCTAAAAAACTTTCACAAACCTATCGAGACAACTCTCTAATGTATTTTTTTGAATGGCTCATGTACGACGGTCGCGCGACGACTGATTACGAAGCATTGGCGAAAGAAGCTGACCAGCAAATAGCGAACAAAGAAAAGCTCCCGCCTATCCGGGTAACGCAACCGGTTTCCCAAGCGATTTCGGACAACGAGTCTCTTTATGATTACAATTCCACGTACATTGATGTTCGCACTCCAAACGATGAGAAGCGTGGACTAATTACGTTAATACCTGGAACCTGTGGTGCTCTCTTTATCTGGATGCTCGTCGCGACACTTTACTTCCTTGTCATATATTACCGTGGCGAGTACAGCGATGAAACAACGCCGCTGGATGTTTTTAATATTATATTGTTGCATGCCATCCCATTGATCCCCATAACTTCTCTGTATTTATACATGAAATACGTTTTTCCTTACTTTCGACTTGAAATTTTCACCGCCCGACGCCTGATCGTCCGCTTCAACCGCATCACCCGCAAGATCTACC
>NZ_CATKQD010000032.1:0-1520 GCF_949768175.1 Pseudomonas sp. IT-P74
ACCTCGAGACTGGCGAATTGCATATCTGTTCGCTGAAGCAACTCGGTAAGACCATCAATTCCCGTGATGCCTTGCACCAGGCTGCCGTCTTCCAATGCGACTTTGTAAGCTTGGCCTTGAGTAATTGCGGTTGGATCACCTTCATAGTGCAGTCGATGCCGTTGGTCAGCGCCGTCCCGTCCGAAAACAGGAATGGCGGCACTGTCGGTCTTCGGCCCCACCCAGTCATGCTCGCCGGCATGCACAATGGCCTTGCCCTGGGTGCCGATCTCGACCCCGCCGCCGATCCTGATGTAGCTGCCGTCATCGGCCACCAGGCGGATGGTCGGGGCGGTGACGAGCACTTCGCCTTCGGCTGCCGACAGGTGCAGGTGCTTTTGTGCGTTGAGCACCAGGTCGTCGTCCTGGGCCTGCACCCGGACCTTGCCGCGATTGGCGATGGCGCTGATGCCCTCGTCCTGGGCGAAGGCGCTGATGCCTTTGCCGGCGTGCAGGCGCATGGCCGCGCCGCTGGTCAACTGCAGGTGGTCCTGGGCGGTGGTGTCGTGGTTTTCACCGGCGTAATGCACCTGCGAGCGCGGCGTGGCGCTGGCAATGCCGGCTTCAGCCGCCACTGCGACCACCGGCTCGCCCGGACTGTTGCTCTCGGGCGCCGGCCATTGACTCAACGACTGGCGCAACGCCTCGATGCCCTGGGTGTCGACCTGCCGACTGCCACGGGCAGCGGCGGTCTGGCCGAGGGACTGGAACAGCTCGCCGCACTCGGCCAAGAGCGTGAGCAGTTCTTCGCGGTCCAGCTGTGAGCCCTGCGCATCGCGGCGAGCGTAGGTGGTCAACAACATCCCTTGGGCCGCCCGCAGGGCAATCGCGGCATCGCTGCGCAATTCGGCGCCCTGGCCGCGCGCCTGGGCCTGTCCATCGGTTCGCGGGGTGACGAGTTTGCCCAGATTCAGCGCCGTGGCCTGATGGGTCGTGGCCAGTCGGGCGCGCAGCGCGCCGGGGGTATCGTCGAAGAGCAGTTCGTTGAAGCCCCTGCCCTGATGTTCGCGGGTCTGGATCCCGGATAAGGTGCGATTGCCCGGCAACCCCGTGGCGTTGCTGAAGTGCGGCGGAACATGGTCGGCGTTGTAGAGCACCGACGTCACCAGGGGGCGGTCGATGTCGCCACCGAGGAACGTGACCAGCACTTCCTGACCGATGCGCGGCAAAAACTGATGGCCGAAGCCGGTGCCGCCACTGGGCATGGCGACCCTCAGCCAGGTCGTGCCTGGTGCCGCATCCTGCTCCCGCTGCCAATGAAAGCGCACTTGCACGCGAGCCATCTCGTCGGTAAACACCTCCTCGCCTTTCGGGCCCACCACAATGGCGGTGAGCGGCCCGGAAATCGTCGGTCGGGGCGTCATGATCGGTGGGCGATAGGCAATCTTGTGGCGGATGCAGACGAAGGTGTTGTCGTAGCTCGCCGGTTGATCCGTCAGGTAGTTGTTGCGGCCGCGGTGCTCCACCTTGAGCAGGAGGAA